>CALKVR010000960.1 GCA_938004815.1 uncultured Polyangiaceae bacterium
CGCCTCCTGCGCCCGCCCGATCGCCGCGAGGGTCGCGGCCACGACGAGGAACACAGACGTACGGCTCACGACCGCACCTCCTCGATCTCTTTGGCGCCGACCTTTTCAAGGAGCGTGCGCACCTTGCCGGCGTCGTACTTGGGGTCGACCGCTTCGACCGTCAGGAAGAAGCCGTCGTCGCTCGAGCGCGGGAAGCTCTTGTGCCGGTTCGTCGCGTGGAAGAACGTGGGCAGCCGGCAGAGCGCCCAGAGCCCGAAGAAGCAGAACAGCGCCGAGAGCAGGATCGTGAGCTCGAAGTAGATCGGGATGTAGACCTGCCAAGAGAAGGGCGCCTTGCCGCTGATGTTGAGCGGGTAGTCCCAGTTCACGTACCAGGTGAGGGCGATGCCGCTCGACAGACCGGTCGCGCCGCCCGCGAGGACGATGAACGGCAGGCGGGTCGGCTTGAGGCCGAGCGCCTTTTCGAGGCCGTGCACCGGGAACGGGGTGAGCGCGTCGATCGCCTTGTAGCCCGCGTCGCGGAACTCTTCGGCGGCGTGGTAGAGCGCCTCGGGCGTCTCGAAGAGGCCCATCGTGCCCCACACCTCTCCCTCGGGGGGCGGCGTCGTGCCGGGCGGAGGGCCCGCTTCGTGCGCGTGGTCGTGGTTGTCGGACATCTCAGTGCCCTCCCGCGGAGGCCAGCTTGCCGCCCTTACCGGACGTCTCGACGTCCTCGTGATCATCGTGGTGATCGGGGTGCGGGTTCGCTTGCGGCATGACGCCCTTGATCTCGCTCGTCGCGATGACGGGCAGGAACTTGCAGAACAAGAGGAACATCGTGAGGAACAGCCCGAAGGTGCCGATGAAGAGCGAGATGTCCCAGATCGTCGGGTAGAAGTACGTCCAGCCCGAGGGGATGTACTCGCGGTGGAGGCTCGTCACGATGATGACGAAGCGCTCGAACCACATGCCGATGTTGACCACGATGCTGATGGCGAACATCGCGGGGATGCTGGTGCGGACCTTCTTGAACCAGAAGGCCTGCGGGATGATCACGTTGCAGGTGATCATGCTCCAGTAAGCCCACTTGTACGGGCCGAAGGCTCGGTTCTCGAAGAAGACGAACTTTTCGTATTCGACGCCGCCGTACCAGGCGATGAAAAACTCGATCCCGTACGCGTAACCGACCATGGAGCCGGTCGCGAGGATGATCTTGCACATGTTCTCGAGGTGACGAACGGTCACGAGGTGCTCGAGCGAGAGCACCTTGCGCGCGATCACCATGAGCGTGATGACCATCGCGAACCCGGAGAAGATGGCGCCGGCGACGAAGTACGGGGGAAAGATGGTGGTGTGCCAGCCGGGGACGACGCTGGTGGCGAAGTCGAACGAGACGACGGTGTGCACGCTGAGCACGAGCGGCGTCGAGATGCCGGCGAGGATGAGGTACGCCTTTTCGTAGTGGAGCCAGTGGCGGTGTGAGCCGCGCCAGCCCAGCGAGAAGATGCCGTAGGCGAGGTGCGAGATGCGCGTCTTGGCGCGGTCACGCAGCGTCGCGAGGTCGGGGACGAGGCCGACGTACCAGAAGAGGATCGACACCGTCGCGTACGTCGAGACGGCGAAGACGTCCCAGAGCAAGGGGCTCTTGAAGTTCGGCCACATGCTCATCTGGTTCGGCACCGGGAAGACCCAGTAGAGGAACCACACGCGCCCGACGTGGAACGCTGGATAGATACCGGCGGCCATGACGGCGAAGATCGTCATGGCCTCGGCGGCGCGGTTGATGCTCGTGCGCCACTTCTGCCTGAAGAGGAAGAGGATGGCGCTGATCAGCGTGCCTGCGTGGCCGATGCCGATCCAGAAGACGAAGCCGGTGATGTCCCAGGCCCAGAAGACGGTGTTGTCGAGGCCCCAGACGCCGACGCCGGTGCCGACCAGCTTGGCCAGCGACCCGACCATGACGAGCAGAACGCTCGCAGCCAGCATCAGGCCGAGGAGGTACTTGGGCGTGGGCTTGGCTTCGGCGATCGAGGAGACGTCCTCGGTCACGGTGCCGAAGGTCGGCTTGCCGAGGACGAGCGGCGCGCGCGTGCCGGCGGTCTCGCCGGGGACGACGTTGGGCGAGGTGGTTGCCATCAGTGGCCGCCCTTCTCGGTGGAGCCCTGGTTGGCAGAGCCAGCAGGCTTGGCTGCGCCGCCGTGACCGGCATCGGCCGGCTTGGGTGGCGCGAGGTCTGGGTTCGGGTTCGAGATGCGCGCCAGGTACGTGGTGCGCGGCCTGACGTTGAGCTCCTCGAGCATGTGGTAGGCGCGCCCGAGGCCGGCGAGGCGCGAGACCGGCGCGCGCGGGGCGTCGGCAGCGCCGGGGTCGTTGAGATCACCGAACGTGATCGCCTCGGTCGGGCAGGCCTGCGCGCACGCGCTGGTGAGCGACCGCATGATTCGCTGGCGCTCGGCGGCCGTCTCCTCTTTGCTGGCAAAGGCGACGTTCTTGGCCGCGATCTTGGCTTGGTTGACCCGCTGCACGCAGTACGTGCACTTCTCCATCACGCCGCGGCTGCGGACGGTGACGTCGGGGTTCAGCTGCAGCTTCATCAGGTCGGGGGTCGACTTGGTGTAGTGGAAGTAGTTGAAGCGGCGGACCTTGAAGGGGCAGTTGTTGCCGCAGTACTTCGTCCCGATGCACCGGTTGTAGGTCATCTCGTTGATGCCCTCGGGGCTGTGGGTCGTCGCCGCGACCGGGCAGACCTGCTCGCACGGCGCGTTCTCGCAGTGCTGGCAGAGCATGGGCATGTTGGCGGCGTCGGAGTCGTCGCCGCCGACCGGAACCCCGTGCATCCCCGCGAAGTAGCGGTCGATGCGGATCCAGTGCATCTCACGCGACCGGAGGACGCCGTCGACACCCAGGATCGGGATGTTGTTCTCGGCCTGGCAGGCGGTGACGCACGCCGAGCACCCCGTGCACAGGGTGAGGTCGATCGTCATCGCCCACTTGTGGCCGTTGTACTCCCACTCGGGCCACAGCTGGTTGTCCTCACCGGGGGGCTTGCCCTTGCCGGGGAACTGCACGAGCTCTTTCGCCCAATCCGGGTCTTCACGCAGTGACGCGAGGGTCTGCGTGCGGATGAGGGGGCGGCCCTCCATGAAGAAGTGGCCCTGCGTGACGGCGGGCTTGGTGTGGCCGGCGCCCTTTTTCACCGTGCCGGCGCTCAGGAACCAGCCCGCGCCGGTGCGAACGGCGCCGGTGGCGACGCCCACGCCCTTGCAGACGCGCCCCTCGAACGTGCGGCCGAGGCCGATGGGGAGCGTGACAGAATCGTCAGCGTGACCGGTGGAGACGATCGCGGGGATGTTCACCGTGCGGCTGCCGACGGTGACGTCGACGTGATCGCCGGAGACGACGCCGAGCTTGTCGGCCGTGGTCTGCGAGAGCGCGGCGTAGTTGCCCCACGTGGTCTTGTTGATGGGATCCGGCAGCTCCATCAGCCAGCCGTTGTTGGCGAAGCGGCCGTCGTACGCGTGCGGATCGGGGGCGAAGACGATCTCGAGCTCGCCCGCGGGCGCCTGGTGCGCGGCGACCAGCTTGGCTGCCTCGGCACCGTTGAAACCGCCCTCGGCCTTGGCGGGGGCTTCGCCCTCGATGGGCGGCACGTCGCCGGGGACGGGCGGGGCCATGATGGGGGGCGCTTCGGCGGTCGCGGGGCCGTCAACCTCCTCGGGGGCGTGGAGACCGTCGTGGAGAACGGCGCGGAAGGCCTTGTCGAAGTCGCGCGCGCCGAGGACGGCGCCCCAGGTGGCCTGCACCAGCTCGTACGGGGTGCGCATCCCGCCGACGAGGCGCTCGAGCACCTCGGCGTCGGTGCGGCCGCCGAAGATCGGCGCGATGAGCGGCTGCACGACGGCGAGGGTGCCATCGACGGCGGCGGTGTCCGACCAGCTCTCGAGGTAGTGGGCGCGCGGGACGTGCCACGTGCACGCGCGGCTCGTCTCGTCGAGGTGGAGCGAGAGGTGGACCGCGTTCTTCACCTTGGCGAGGGCGGCCTCGAAGGCGACGTCGGCCGGTGCGTTGAACACCGGGTTGCCACCCAGGATGAAGACGGTGTCGATCGCGCCCGCTGCCATCTCTTGGGTGAGATCGCTCAGCGTCTTGAGGCCCTCGGCCACGAGATCGACCGGCGGGACGTAGCGGACGGCATGACCGACGCAGCCGAGCGCCGCGTTGAGCCCCGCGACGAGCGCGTGGACGCTCGGCGGCTGGCGCAAGCCGGCGACGACGACGCCGGCGCCGTTCGCGCCCGCGAGATCTTTCGCGGCGGCCGCGACCCACTTCTGCTCCCTGTCGGAGAGCTTAACGTCGCCGAGGGCGCCGCCGAGCTCGGCCGCGAGGGCGACGCCGCCCTTGCCCAACGCAGCGCCGAGCGCCTTGGCGAGGTCGATGATGCGGCGGCTCTGGATGCGCAGCCGGTGGTCGGCGCCCATGCCGGTGACGGTCGGGCAGGCCTCGGCGACGTACCAGCGCGCCATCGGCGAGGCGACGCCGCCGAGCAGCTCGCGCTCGGCCTCGGGGCGGCGGCGCTTCGCGAACGCCTTGGCGTTCTTCACCGGGTCCGCCTCGTTGTTCAGGATGTCGCCGTCGAGCACGACGACGACGTCGGCCTTCTCGAGCTGGTAGGCGGCGTCGAACGGCTTGCCGAGCACCGTCTCGTGGCCGGCGCGCTGCATCTCGCGACCGAACGCCTCGAAGCGGACGATCTTGGCCGCCGGCATCTCGCGACCGAGGGCAGCGAGCGCGGCGGCGGTGGTCGGAGAGCGGTGCTCTTCGATGATGACGGCGACGCCCTTGCCCTTCTTGGCGCGGGCCTCGCGGCCGACGTCACCGAGGAAGGCCCATGCCTCTTCGTGGGTGGCGGCGGCGTGGGTCGCCCCGGCCGCCCGCTTGAACGGCGTCTGGCTGCGGTCCGGATCGTAGAGATCGAGGACGGAGGCCTGCGTGAACGCCATCGTGCCGCCGAGCGAGCTCGGGTGGCCGGGGTTGCCCTCGACCTTGGTCGGGCGGCCGTCGTTGCTCTTGACGAGGAGGCCGAGCGCCGAGCCGAAGATCGGCATGCTCGTCGCGTAGTGGACGGGCCGGCCGTCGACGAGGTCTTCGGGCCGCTTGGTGTACGGGAGGATCTTCTCGTTGGGGCGGCGGCACCCGGTCGCGAGGCCGCCGAGGGCCATCGACGCCCCCATCAAGGTGAGGAACGTGCGGCGATCGACGCCGGGCGGCGGGGCCCAGCCGCCGCTCTCGAACTCGCTGACACGCTTGTCATGCGCGGCCGAATCGGCGCGCCCGAGCTGAGCGGCGTGCTCGGCCGGGGTCTGGTACCAAACGGTGTCGCCGGGCTCGGGAGCCGGGGTCTTGCTGACGATGGGAAGGCGTTTCATCGGTGGCACCCCGAGCAGTGCTGGGGGGGAATGGGCGCGCGCGCCTCGGCCGGGCGCGGCATGGGCCGGCCGGTCTGACGGGACTGTTCGAGCATCCCCATCTTCGTGACGTCTTTCGGGTCGCGCAGGTGCTGCGACGGGTCACGGTGGCACTCGAGGCACCAGCCCATCGAGAGCGGCGCCACCTGGTAGACGACCTCC
>CALKVR010000961.1 GCA_938004815.1 uncultured Polyangiaceae bacterium
GCACCCACCCCGCCCACCGCGCGTGCGGGAGATGCAGCCCCTCGGTCAGGACGAGCGCCTCGAGCTCGCGAGCGAGCGCGCCCGACGCTCCGTCGTGCCCGATCTTGAGCGCGACCTCGGCGTCGTCGGCGCGCGCGAGGTGAACATCGGCGGCGCCGCCCGAACCGGCGAGCCGCACGAGCTCCCAGCTGGCTGTCAACGTGGGTGGCGGCGCGCGCACCCGATAAGTAAAGCGGAACTCCGCAAGGTAGCCAACGGCGTTGCCTACCTATTGCCCGATGCAGCGAATGAACTTGTTGATGTTGTCGTAGAGCTGGAGGTCGATGGGGTTGCCGCCCTCGTCGCGCGGGCGCGTGTCGGGCAGCTGGTTGGACGGCGGCATCGGCGCGCCGGTGATGAAGGCGCGGAGGCGATCCGTTTCGCCGGGTGCCAGTGTCGCCGGGGCAGGGTCTTCTCGAGCGAGCATCTTGTAGAGCAGGTAGCTGTTGCCGGGGTCACCGGGGGCGATGACGGGCATGCCCGCGCCGAATCGGTCGGGGCGCCGCGCGAGGGGGTCGTTCCCCGTGCTGCCGATGCTCATCCCGTGGGCGGGTCGCAGCGAGGTCGCGAGGAACCGATCGGTCGGGTTCAGCTCGAGCCCCATGGCGGGGGTGATCGCCTCGCCGAGAGGCGTCTGCGCCGCGTGGCAGTTGCCGCAGCTCGTCCCGAGCTCGAGCAGACAATCCGTCGGGTCGACGACCGGAACCTGCGGCTGGAGGCCCCCCGGGTCGGTGACGTCGAAGAAGAAGGCCTGCGCCTGCGCGAGGGGCGCCCCGTCGAACGCGCGGAACCCGAGCTCGTCGCCCGTGCCGCGGTACACCGTCAGGTAGTGGACGGCCGCCGGCAGGATCGGCGACGCGTTGCCGGGGTCGATGAAGTAGCTGACCGTGCGGCTCGCGGGGTTGTAGACGGGGTTGAGGAACACGCCCCCGGTGCACTCCTCGGCCGCGGTGGGGATGACGCTGTCGCTGCGCAGGCAGACCGACTGCCGCAGCACGGACCGAGGATCGAGGTATCGGTCGAACAGCAGATCGATCCGCGTGTTGGCGAGCGCCACCGTCGAGCCCGACACGAGCGGCGACTGAACCGGGCCGTCGGTCGTGACCGACACCGAGACGAGGTTCACCGCGGGCCCCCGCACGTCGACCTCGGGGCTGTCGACGTCACACGCCGTGAGGACGACGCACGCGCTCAGGACTCGGCGTAGAGCATCAGCTGCTCTTTCACGACCTTGTCGCTCACGCCCGACGCAATGTGGTCCTTGAGGACGTCGGCGAGCGTGATCAACATCTCGTCGACACCCTTGTCCTCGATCAGCTTCGCCAGAAGCTGCCGCGCCTCTTTCCCGTCGTCCTCGCGGAGGAAGCCCCTGACGGTCTCGAGCGAGATCTCGCCCTGAAAGTCGAGGTACATGTTCTCGAGGAGGTACCGCACCAGCTCCTTCACGCTTGTTCTCCTTCGGACGAGACCGAACATGGCTATACGGCGACGCACCCAGGGCAGGCAAGGAAATACCCCCGGAAAATTCCCGGGGCCGCGTTCCGACGGGTTTCGAGGGCCTGGTGGTCATCGGCACCGCTCCAGCATGCCGTCGCCCGGCCCGTGGCAGACCATGCAGGGGCGCGGATTGCGCGAGAGGGGCTGTCCGCAGCTCTTGGCGAAGCCGGCCGGGTGCGGGCTCACCCCGCCGCCGCCCGCGATACCCTTGGTCGCGTGGCACGTCGCGCAGTCGCGTTCGGCGTGGCACGAGACACACGCGTTCAGGTTTCGCTGCGCTTCCCACGCGTGGTGCTCGCCGGTGCGGGGAGCGTTCGTCCAGACGGACGGCGGCGGGTGGAACCGAGCGCCGGTCGGCCGGTTGCCGGCTGGACCATCGCGCGCGACGCCGACCCGCCGGTGGCAGTCGCCACAGAACTGCGTCTCTTGGTGGCAGCTGGTGCAGCGCGGGTTGTCGAGCCGGGCCGCTGCCTGATGCATCGTGATCCAGTCGTTCGGGTGGACCTTTCGGTTCCGGACGCGCCCGTCGTGGCACTCGGCGCAGTCTTCTTCGCTGTGACAGCTCGCGCAGTACTTGCTGTCGCTGCCGGCGACGGACTTGTGCCGCTCGATCCAGTCCGGCGTGTGGCCGGACATGTGGAGCCAGTCGGGCGGGAGGAGCTGTCCGGTCGCGAACTCTTGCACCATCTTTCCTGACGGTTCTGTCAGGTGACAAGTCGTGCACTCGCCCTTCGCCTCGCCGCGCGCGGGCACGGGGAGGGCGTGGCAGCCGAAGCAGCCGGCCATGCGCGGCAGCTGCTCGCGGGTGGCGAGCTCGAGCTCCTCGACGCGGCCGTGGCACTGCGCGCACCCGATGTTCCGATCGAGGTGTTTCTTGTGGTTGAACCGCAGGTTCGGCGAGGGCATCACGAACCGGGCGACGCGGCCGCCGACGCCGGCGCCCTCACCCAGGTGGCAGTACGTGCACTGCCCGTTCTCTTCGGTCCCGGCGACGACCCGGTGCAGATCGGCGTGGCTGACGTCGTGGCACGCGTCGCACGTCTTGGTCGGCTCGGGCAGCAGCCGATCGGAAGCCGCCGCGCTCTGGTAAGCCGCGCCGTGGGAGCTCTTGCACGACATCTTCAGGTCCTGGACGTGCTTCTTGTGGTTGAAGCGGATCGTCAGCGTCTGGGGGGGAAAGATCTCGTCGCTGGGGGCAGGGCTCTCTTTCGTGCCGGGGGGCATCCACTCGAGCGGCACCGGGTCGCCGTTCGGCATCGGGTGCAAGCCCGACGTGTACTTCTTGGGCGCGCCCACGGTCGCCTTCGCGGGCTCTTGGTCGGCGTCGGCCGCCGGCAGCGACAGGCCCGCGATGAACGCGAGCGCCACGCCGAGGGCGAGCGCGACGGCGGACCAGAGCGGGGCAGGGGAGGTCGCGCGCATCGTCATCGCACCCACAGGACGTCGAGGCGCCCCATCACGCGGAACCGGTGGCCCACGCGCTCGTTCATGTCGTGCTCCCACTCCGCCCCGATGCGGGTGATGTCGATGGGCTTGTAGCCCCCGCCGACGACGTAGCCGAACGACGTCGTGTGGTTCGCGTCGGCGCGCGGATCGGTGAAGTCGTAGACCGAGAGCCGGCCGCCGAGGGCGTAGCGCTTGCCGTCGAAGAATATCTCGCCGCCCGCGTCACCGCCGGCGCGGTGCCCGCGCTCGCCGATCTGCAGCATGCTGCGCAGCTCGACGCTCCCCCTCGTGCTCAGGTAGCGACCGACGAGCTGGCCAAGGCCGTCGATCAGGTACGAGGTGCCGCGGTTCTCCTCGGCGCGTGACGCCTCCGCGAGCCGGGCGTCCTGCGGAGCACCCGGGGCGGTGGGGTCGATGACCCCGGGCCGGTTGGGGTCGACGTAGCTCTCGCCCGCGCAGTCGGCGGGGAGGTTTATCGCCCTGCACCCGATCTCGCCGAGCTCGTCCGGATCACCCTGGGTCGCCCAGAGCCGGGCGCCGCCGGAGCCGGCGACGTCGATCTCCTTCGTGATGCGCACGGCGACCCGCCCGGTCGCGGTCGTGTTGGGCTCGTGCGAGAACCAGTTGAAGATCGAGTCGGCGTCGAAGGTTGGCTTGTAGTGGTCGGCGTCGGCGCCGACGGTGACGCGGGGGCCCGCGTAGACCTCGAGGCCGCCGTAAGCGTTCGAGAACGTCGCGTTGTAGACGTCGTACGCGAAGCCGCCCTTGAGCCCGCCGAGATCCGTCTTGTTGACGTAGCCGGCCCAGCCGACGCGCTCGCTCGAGAGGCGCAGCCCGTCGACCGTGCGGTAGCCGGTCGTGCCAGCGAGCGGGAAAGCGCCCGCGAACGCCTCGCCGGTGTTGTACACGCGCCGATACGTGAGTCGCGCGTGGAGCCAGTTGGGCCCTGCGCTCTCGATCGCGGCGCCGAACGCGGGAGCCTCGGCTGCGAACTGATACGACGGGTAGTCGCTCGACCGCGGGCCCCCCTCTTCATCGAAGCCGCTGTGCGAGCCACGCCACACGCCCTGAGACTCGAACCGGTGCGTCGAGAGGGGCAGCCCCCCGCGCTGCTCGAGGCCGCCGTAGAGCTCGACGTCGACGTAGAACGGGGTGGTGAGGCGCACGAGGCCGCCGTCGAACGACCACCAACCGAGGGCGTCGGTGACGTACTGCCGGCCGGCGCGAAACCCGAACCAGCCGTCAGCGAGGTTCTTGCCCTCGATGTACGCGTACATGAGGTCGAAGCGCGCGATCGCGAGCCCGGGCACGAAGCGGCTCCCGCCCGCGACGTCGAACGACGTCTCGGCGTCGGCGATGGTGCCGTCGAGGTGGTTGCCGATCCCGAAGTCGGCGTCGATGCGGCCGAGCAATCGCAAGTTGTAGTCGGGCTCGCCCGGCGCGTGATCGCCCTGCAGGTGGTACATGCTGAAGCCCACCGTCTGCAGCAGACGGCGGCGCTCGAGGCGGTAGCCCCAGGGGCTGCCGACGTCGTAGCTCTGCCCAGCGGTCGTCGCCGAGAGCTCGACGTCGAGGGCCTGCGCTTCGGACGCGGCGAGCGACGCCGCGACCACGCACGGTGCTGCGAAGAGCGCGCGCCGCGTGAGCTTCACGCGCCTTGGGCCCCGTTTCCGCGGGCGCGAACACCCGTGACGACTCGGTCCAGCATCGCGGCCGAATGGTCGGCGATCGGCCGTCGGCCTGTCAACGAAAGGGGCCGTCAGCGCCGGGCAAAGGCGCCGTCGGCGCCCACGACGTAGTCGTCGACGTCGACCATCGCCTTCTTCACCTTGGCGAGCGACGCCTCGGGGGCCTTCCACCCCTTGAGGACGAAGCCGTCGGAGATCTTGTTCTTGATCCGAACCGACTCCTCGGCGCAGAGCAGCGACAGGAGCGGATCGACGCTCTCTTTTTTCGACTGGGCGAACGTGCTCTGGACCGCGTGGAACCGCACCGTCTCGTTCGCGTCGTCGAGGAACCGCTCGAGCGCCACGTGGATGTCGTCGCCCTTCACGTCGGCGAGCGCCGAGACGACCTGCAGCTTGGGCTCCACGTTCCGCGAGTACTCGGTGTCGAACGACTCGGCGAGGCGCAGGAGCTCGTCGCGGTACTCCTCGTCGTCGAGGATCGCGTGCAGGATGCGGAGCGGCCACGTGAGCACCTCGGCCTTTTGGCAGAACTGCCGCACCGGCTCGACGACGGGCCGGCCCACCGCGACGACCCCGTCGAACGCGCTCTCCTTCTCTTCTTGATCGGTGATGGACGGGTCGATCGAGAAGGTGAAGCGCTTCAGCAGCGCCTCGGCCGCCTCGGGCGTCTTCATCGCGGCGAGGTCGCGGATGGCGTCGGCCCGGTCGTACGGTTGGGCCCGCTTGTCGGCGACGACCTTGGCCAGGCCGGCGATCTTCTTGTTGGCAGGTTGCTTGGAGGCGCCGGCTCTGTCGTCGGCGGGGGGCGGCGTCGAGCCGCGCTTGAGGAAGTCGAACAGGCCCATGTCGGCGGCGGGCAGCATGGTGCTGCCCACCGTCGATCGCAAGCCTTTCGGGCCGTGTTTGTTATTCCCCGGGGGCCGGTTTCACCGACGATGAAACGCGGTTACCCGGTCACTCGGAGACTTCGAGATCGGGGAACCGGAAGATGAGGTTCACCGTGATCATGCTGTTGAACTTGAACTCTCGGTCGGCACCGTTGACCGCGTCGTCGGGGAACTCACCATCCGGATCGCCGCCGGCGTTGTCGAAGCCCGAGGTGTTCCATTCGAAGGGCACACCGCGGAACTCGGCGCCGAAGCCGAAGATGGATGTCGGATAGAAGTTCAGGCCGAGGCCGAACGTGGGCGCGGCGGTGACACGGCTCTCGAGCTTGTAGTTGCCAGAGCACGGGTCGAGGCGTGCGCCCTCGGTGTCGCGGCCGCAGTCGGCGCGCTCTTGCAGGCCGACGACCGCAGGGCCGATGAAGATGTTGACGTCCGTGTCGACGAAGAGCGAGCTGAAGAGCGCGATCTTGCCGCGGAACGGGATGAAGTGGAGCTCGGGCGCCGCGATCCACTGGAACTTCGCCAGTTGATCGTCGGCGAGGTTGCCGCGCGTCAGGTTGACAGCGGTGAGCCGGCACTCTTTCTTGTTGGGGTTGCCCGCGCAGTTGCGCTGATCGATCGCCTTTTCTTGGAGCTGGTCGGCGAGGCCGGTCGTGACCTGGAAGCCGTAGCCGCCCCAGACCGCGAGGCCGAGCCAGTCGAAGAAGTGGTACTGCAGGCGCAGACCAGGCATGTACGTGCGCTGGTACTCGTCGAGCAACGTGAACGAGACGTTCGGGGTGACCTCGAAGCGCCCGTCGCGGTGAAGCCGGAGCTTGCGCACGGCGGGGGCGCCGGCGAGCGGACCGGTGAGTTGGATCTCTTGCGCGCTCGCCTCTTGCTCGCCCGCGAAGAAGGCGGTGGTGGCGGCGACGGTGATCGCGAGGGCGGTAGCAAGGGTTCGCATCGGGCCGCAGGTGGTGAGGGACGAGGAACGGGTCTTCCTAAGCATCGCCATGGCCCTCATTTGGGAAGCCGATACTCCCACGTGGGCGGGAGGAAGAAGGAGAGCCCGATCTGGCCCTGCACGTTGTTGGTGAAGCTGAGGTCTTCGCTCAACCAGGTCTCCGGATCTTGCGCGCGCGGCGTGCCGTCACCTGAGACGCCCTCGGCGATCAGCTGGTTTTCCAGCTCGTCGAAGAAGATGTAGTCGCGAAGCTCGGCGGTGAAGGCGAACCAGCGGTTGAAGAAGATGCGCAGGTAGATGTCGTAGTGGAAGATGAAGTCGCTGAACCCCGCGAACTTGCCGTAGGCAGGCACGTAGAGGAAGTTCGCGTTCGCGTTCCACTGGTACTCGGTGATCGACTGGCCGATACGCGCGGCGCGGCTCGTCTGCGTGTTGAACGTCGACGGGCTGTTGAAGTAGAAATTGCCGTTCAGGCCGACGCCGATGACGTTCGTGATGTAGAAGTTCGTCTGCAGGCCGATGGCCGTGTGGCTGACGAACTGGTCGTTCATCGTCAGGCCGACGTAGGGGTTGAGCTCGAAGCGCAGACGGCGCAGCGCGTAGATCTGCTGGACGGCGTAGATCTCGACGTCGAGCTCGCGCGCGGCGGCCTTCGGGAGATCGATGGCCTTGCAGGCGTCCGGATCGATGGCGCAGAGCTCGTCGAGCCCGCCGCCGACCGGCGTGCCCTCGCCCTCGCCCTCGCCTTCGCCTTCGCCCTCGGGCTTTTCTCCGCCCTCGCCCTCGGCGCCTGGCTCGGCGCCAGGCTCGCCCTCACCAGCGACCTGACCGCCCTCTTCTCCGGCTGCAGGCTTGTCGCCGGCCGCCTTGTCCTCGGCCTTGGCAGGTTGCTTGGGCTGGGCTGCCGCTGTCAGCGGCACCAACATCAGCGCGGCCGCAACGAGTAGCCCCACGCGAGCCTGGTTCATCGCCATCCCTTCCGCTCCGGGGCTCGGACGCCCCTTCCGCTGGGCGGTTGCCCGAGCAGACCAAAGACCAACGACATGCTGAGGTTGCTTCCTCGATCGGCCGGCTCCCGAGG
>CALKVR010000962.1 GCA_938004815.1 uncultured Polyangiaceae bacterium
CCGACGAACCACTCTGCGCCGAAATAGAGCAGGAGGGCGCCGGCGACGAGGCCGAGCCAGTCGGTCATCTCGACTCAGGCCTCGGTCGACCGCTCGGCTTCATCTGCGGTCAGCGCCGCGCCGCGGATGGCCACGGGGCTGAGGAGCAGGCGCCCGACCGCGAGGGCCACGACCGCCGCTACCCCGCTCGCGCTCAAAATGCCGAGCTTGGCGGCCGTGAGGTAGCTCTCGTCTCGGAACGCGAGCTGGGCGATGAAGATCGCCATCGTGAAGCCGATGCCCGCGACGAGGCCGAGGACGAACAAGTGACGTATCGTGATGCCCGTCGGCAGCTTCGCGATGCCGACCCGAACGGCGAGCCAGCTCGCGAGCATCACGCCGATGGGCTTGCCGACGAGGAGGCCCGCGGCGGCCCCCAGCAGCACCGTCCACGAGGCGCGGTCGAGCGAGCCGCCCCCGATCGTGACGCCTGCATTGGCGAGCGCGAAGATCGGCATGATGCCGAACGCGACCCACGGATGCAGGATGTCGATGATGCCCTCGGCAGGCGAGAGCGCCTCGCGCTTCGCGTCCTGGACGTGGTTGAGCGTCTCGGCGACCTGGTGGGTGGACGCGGCGGCTGCGCCGGCCTCTTCGAGCTGATCGAGCTCGCTGCGCACCCCCCTGATGAAGCCCTCGGTGCCGAGCCAGGCGCGGACCGGCGTCATCAGGCCGACGATGACGCCGGCGATCGTCGGGTGAATGCCAGCGGCGTAGACCCCTGCCCACGCGACGAGGGCGGGCGGGATGTACGCGAGCTTCGAGCGCACCCCGAGGCGCTGGAGGAGGATCACGCCGCCGAAACCCGCGGCGGCGACCAAGAACCCCGTGGTCGAGAGGCCCGAAGAGTAGAAGACGGCGATGACGATGATCGCCCCGAGATCGTCGATGACGGCGAGCGCGAGCAGGAGCACGCGCAGCGCAGCGGGCACCCGCTTGCCGAGGATGGCGAGCACGCCGACCGCGAACGCGATGTCGGTCGCCATGGGGACGCCCCAGCCGCCGCGCGTGGCGGGAGCGCCCGCGATCGCGAGGTAGAGCAGCGCGGGTACGACCATGCCGCCCAGAGCGGCGGCGGCGGGCAGCGACGCGCGCTGAAGCTCGGAGAGCTCGCCGGCGTGGATCTCGCGGCGGATCTCGAGCCCGACGACGAAGAAGAAAATCGCCATCAGCCCGTCGTTGACCCACCACGCGAGGTCGCGCTCGAACGAGAGCGCGCCGAGGTGAAAGCCGATCGGCGTCTGCCAGATCGCGGCGTAGGACTCGGCGAGCTGGGAGTTCGCGAACACCAGCGCGACGGCGGCGGCGACGATCAAGAGCACCCCGCTCGCCGCCTCGATCCGGAGGAAGCGCTCGAGCGGCTGGCCCGCGCGGCGCGCGACCCGAACGAGCGGCTCCCACGCCTCGGGCGGCGCACTGCGCAGGGGGTTCGAAGGCGATCGGGGCTGGGTAGTCACGACGGTCGAGCGCGTTCACGCCGCCAGGCCCACGAGGCCAGGCCGGAGGGAGATGGCGGCCCGACCACCTCGATCACCTGCGGCGCCGACGGCGCGCCGCACCCAGGAGCGGGGGAGAATGTCAGGCCGTGCGGCCGTTGTCCAGGCGCGTTCGACGGAGGCCAGCCGATGGGCACGCCGCCGCTCGGCGCGCCACCCGCTCGGCCCCGCCCGGGTTGCACGGCCGCCGCGCCGGACGCGCTCGGCGTCCGCTCGCCGTTGCGGGCCGTCAGTCGTTTGTGCTCCAACAACGCGCGCGAACACCTAGGATGCTTCCGTGGCTGCGTCTCACTTCCGCAAGCTCGATGAAGAGGGGCGCGCGCTCCACGACTCTTGGGAGCACATCGCCCGGATCGTCTTTCTGGTCACGGCCCTCTCCGGCATCGTCTGGGCGGTCGTGTCCGGCATCCGCTGGGCGGCGCACCACGCCTCGCACGCGGTCGTCCACCTGTCCGAGCTCGGCGTGCTCGGCGCGTTGGGCATGCTGGCCGTCCTCGCGCTCGGCGGCGCCATCCGGGTCGTGCTCGCGCGCCGCCCTGCGTGGAAGGACGCCGAGGGCGACGGCATGGACGTCGCCCTGCACAACTACCACGTCACTTATGACGATCGCGGCGACGACCCGAGCGTGCGGTACGAGCGACCGGCGTTCGCGCTCGCGGGGCGCAAGGCGGCGGCGACGGTCGTCTCGCTGGGCACGGGCGCGAGCGGCGGGCTCGAAGCGCCGAGCGTCCTGATCGCCGAGGGCCTCTCTGCCGGCTTCGCGCGCATCATGCGCGTGCGCTCGGAGCACGAGCTCCGCACGTATCAGCTCGCCGGCATCGCGGGCGCGGTCGCCACGCTGCTGAACGCGCCGTTCTCGGCGGCGCTGTTCGCCACCGAGGTCGTCTATGGCGATCGCATCATCTACCGCAAGCTCGCCTACGCGCTCTGGGCCGGTGTCATCGCGTACATTTTGTCGAACCGCGTGCGCGGCTACCACCCGCTGTTCGAGGCCCCCTCGCACCCACCCGTGTACACGCTCGGTGAGTACGGCGCCGCGACCGCCGTCGCGCTCGCCGTGAGCGTGCCTCTCGCGCTCGGCTTCGCTTGGGCCGTGGGGCGCGCGCGGATGCTGGCGGAGCGTCTCGGAAGCTACGGGCCGATCTATGCCTGCTTGGGCATCGGGTGCGTCGCGCTCCTGCTCCAATACGCGGCGGGCGTCTCGCCGAGCCACGTGTTGGGGATGGGCGAGGAGACCATCGCGGCGATCTTGCGGCGCGACGCCGCGGTGTCGGTGTGGTGGGTGCTCACGCTGACGCTCGTGGGAAAGGTGCTCACGACCGGGCTCTCGATCAGCGCGGGGCACTCCGTCGGTCTCCTGATCCCGACGATGTACTTGGGCGGTGTGTCGGGAGCCCTCGTCGCCGTCGTCATGAACGCGGTCGGCGCGACGTCGCTCGACCCGGCGCTCTTCGCGGTCGTCGGCATCAGCTCGTCGCTCGTCGCCGTCATCGGCGTGCCGATCTCCGCGGTCGCGCTCGTGCTCGAGGTCTTCGGCAGCACGTTCGGGCCGCCCGCGATCCTCGCGTGCGGTGTCACGTACCTCGTGACGCTGCGGATCAAGGTCTACGCGACCGAGCGCGTCGTCGTGGGGCCCCCTGCCGCGGAGACCGACCCAGGCCCGCCCTGACGCCCCGCCTCCGCGGTCGACGCCGTAAACCCCTGGTGGACACGAAGCGTCAACCGGCGGTGGACAGCCACCGCGCGCCGTTTTCACTGGGGTGTGAAATTGTTACGACACTTCAATCGGCACGGGTCCTGCTGGGGCGAGCCCATGTTGCGAAAACACCTCACGCTGGCCCTCGGTTTCGCGCTGACCACCACCGGGTGCGGTGACGACGCCGATCAAGACGTCGACGGCTCGGGCGGATCGCCGAGCGGCGACGCGAGCAGCTCGACGAGCGGCTCGCCGGCCGGAACGGGCGGCAGCACATCGACGGGGTTCGGCTCCAACAGCGCTAGCAGCGGGGGCGGGCTCGAGGGCTGCACGAAGGTCGACTTTCTCTTCGTCGTCGACAACTCGGTGTCGATGAACGACGAGCAGGACGCGCTCGTCGCGAGCTTTCCCGGGTTCATGGACACCATCCAGAGCACGATCGCGGCGAGCAGCGACTACCACGTGCTCGTCGCGGACACCGACGCGTGGGGTCGCTGCGACACCGCGAACCCCTGGATGGGCGCGACGCCGACCCACAACACGTGCAACGCGTACATCGAGAGCACCGTCTTCGAGGAGTGTGATCGCGTGCGCGGCGCCGGCGTCATCCATCCGGCCGGTGAGCTCGCGAGCAACGCGCCGTGCGATGTCTACGGCGGCGCGCGCTACATCGTCGAGGGCGATCCGAACGCGGCCGCGACGTTCGCCTGCATGGCCAAGGTCGGAACGGCTGGGCACGCGTCGGAGCGGCCCATGGAAGCGATCGTCTCAGCCGTGTCACCCGAGCTGAACGCGGTCGGCGGCTGCAACGACGGCTTTCTCCGCTCGGACGCGATCCTCGTCATCACGTTCATCAGCGACGACCCGAACTACGAGGACACCGGCACGCCGCAATCTTGGTACGACGCGGTCGTCGCCGCGAAGGGCGGCAACGCGAACGCGGTCGTCGTGCTCGGGCTCACGCCGTACGAGGGCGGCGCCGCCGGCCAGCACTGGCACGACTTCATCGCTCTCTGGGGGGCGAAGGGGCTCGAAGCCTCGGTCGCCCTCGGCGACTACACGCCGTTCTTCGCCCAGGCCGTCGGCCTCATCGAAGAAGCGTGCGAAGAGTTCGTCCCGCAGTGAGGAGCATCCCGGTCCCTAGTGTGGTGAATCAGAATTCACCACACTAACAACGAGGGGTGTCCTGTGGCCACACGCGTCCGAAGCGCGA
>CALKVR010000963.1 GCA_938004815.1 uncultured Polyangiaceae bacterium
GTCCACCGCGATCTCAAGCCCGGCAACCTCTTCTTGACCGACACGCTCCCCCGACGATGGAAGGTGCTCGACTTCGGCCTCTCCAAGCTCCTCGGCGCCGCGTCGCTCACCAAAGACCAGGCCGTCGGCACGCCCGCGTACATGTCACCCGAACAGGTGCGGGGCAAAGACGTCGACCACCTCGCCGATCTCTACGCGCTCACGGCCATCGCCTACCGCACGCTCACCGGTCGACCGCCATTCGTCGGAGACGAGATCGCCAAGGTGCTCATGGACGTGCTGTCGCGCATGCCCGAGAGCCCGGGCTCGTTCGCCAAGCTGCCGGTGGAGGTCGAGCTCGTGCTCGCGATTGGCCTCGCCAAGCACAAGGACAGCCGCTTCGAACGCGTCGAGGATCTGGCGAGCGCGCTCCGCGCCGCCTCGACGGGAGAGCTCGACCACGAGACGCGCGCCAGGGGCTGGGCCCTGCTCAAGCAGAACCCCTGGGGCAGCACCCTGAAAGTACGGCTGTAGCGGCCCGGGGCCTACGCAGCGCAGGACCAAATCCTGCAAGAGATGACCCCGAGCTGCGGCGCGCGCTGCGGCAGAAGGGTACCGCGCATGAACCACGAGAAGCTGAAGAAGGCGTCGACCTGGGCGGTCCTCTTCGGCAGGTTGCGCGAGAGCCTGTGGGTCACTCCCGTCGTCTACAGCGTGGGCGCAGGCGCTCTCGCGCTCGGGTTGCTGCAGGTCGACGAGCACCTCGAAGGCGACGCCGCTGCTTGGTACTTGTACGCCGGCCAAGCCGAAGGGGCGCGCTCGCTGCTCTCGACGATCGCGTCGTCCACGCTGACGATCGCCGGGCTCGTCTTCTCGATCACCATCCTCGTCCTTCAGCTCGCGAGCACCCAGTTCTCACCGCGCGTGCTCAGGACGTTCCTGGGCGACCAGATCACCCAGCGCTCGCTCGGCGTGTTCCTCGGCAGCTTCGTCTACACGATGGTCCTCCTGCCTCGTGTTCGAAGCGAGACCGACACCCTCGACGCGTTCGTGCCCGCGCTCGCCGTGTACGTGGCGTTCCTCCTGGCCCTCGTGAGCGTCAGCTTCTTCGTCCTCTACATCCATCACATGGCCCACTCGGTCCGCGCGGTGAACATCATCGCGCGGGTGAAATGCGAGACGCGCGCCACGATCGACCGGGTGTACCCCGACCCCCACCGCTCCGAGCCGGCCCCGCCGAGCGACGCGCCGAGCCGCGCCCCCGATCGAGTGATCGAGAACCGGGACGCGGGCGGGGTGCTGGTGAGCGTCGACGAGGCGGACTTGCTCGACATCGCCACGCGCGACGACCTGGTCATCGAGGTCGTGCCGCGTGTCGGCGACTTCGTGCCGGAGGGCGCGCCGCTGTTTCGGGTCTGGGGCTCGAGCGAGGACGAGGCGCGATCGTGCGAAGCGTGCGTGGCGCTCGCCGAGGAGCGCACGATGCACCAGGACGCGATCTTCGGCTTTCAACAGCTCACCGACATCGCGGTCCGAGCGCTCTCCCCCGGCACGAACGACCCGAGCACCGCAGCGCAGGTGCTGGACCAGCTGCACGATCTCTTGCGGGTGCTCGTCGTGCGCGCGATCCCGTCGCCGACGCGGGCCGACGACGCAGGCGTTCTGCGGCTCATCCTGCCGCGACCCAACTTCGGCGACTACGTCCGCGTCAGCTTCGAGGAGGTGCGCAGCTACGGCGCGGGCTCCGTGCAGGTGGTGCGACGCATGCGCGCCGCCATCCGTGATCTGATCGACGTCGCCCCCCCGGATCGCGCGCGCGATCTGCGGCGAGAGCTCGAGCTGCTCGGCCGAGCGGCCGAGCGCGGCCTACCGCCCGAGCTTGCGGCGAGCGCGCAGGCGTAGAGCCAGGCCGAGGAGCGCCAGCGCACCCCACGCACCCCGCGCGTCTCCGCCCGGCTCGACCACGACGCATCCACACCCGCCGCTCGGGACGAGCTCCGGGCCGAGCCCCGGCTGATTCGGATCGGTCGGCTCGACCTCTTTCACCGCGATCGCGTCCGTGATCGTGTTGTCGGCCGTATTGGCTTCGCAACTCTCCGCTGCCTGGACCGACGCCGTGACCGAAACGGTGTCCGACCCCGACGGGGGCCGTACGGTTGCGACCACGTCGACCGTAGCCGCAGGAGCGAGATCGCCGAGCTCGCAGACCATCGAGGTTCCGCCTGTGCACGACCCGACGTTGGTCGTAATGGCGATGACCTCGGCGCCCGTGATCTCTCCGAGCAGAGTGACGCTCGTCGCGGTCGCCGCCTCCGTATTCGTGACGCGGAAGCTCAGGTTCGCTTCGCGGCCGGGCACGAT
>CALKVR010000964.1 GCA_938004815.1 uncultured Polyangiaceae bacterium
CGCGAGGCGGGCGCACGCGCCGACGCCCAACGCGGCGGAAAGATCGACGCCGTCCGGGACCTTGCCGCTCACCTTGGCCGGCGCGCACGTGAGCCTGGAGAGATCGCTGGTGGGGGGCGGCGCGAGCGCCTCGGCCGCCGACGCCGACGTGCTCCCGCCCACGTCGAAGCGCAGGTTGCCCGTGATGGCGGCGACGACGAGCAGCAGGAGGACCAGGCTGCCGAACGCGGCGGCGCCGTAGACCGCGACCTTGGCGGTCCGCGATATCGCGCGGCGGGTTCGGGGTGGGATCGCCGAGAGCGCCGACGTCTTCTCGGTGCCCTGCTCGACCGAGCCGGTCCGGACCTCGGCAAAGGGCTCGAGCATGCCGACGGCGTCGTCGATGGAGGCGAACCGGTCTTCGGGCTCCTTTGCGAGCGCGCGCAGCACGACGCGCTCGACGTCGCGAGGCACCGACTTCACCACATCGCGCAGGGCGGGGGCCGGCTTGCCGAGGATCTGCGAGATCAGCGTCACCGTGTCGGCCGCGTCGAAGGGGGACCGTCCCGCGAGGAGCTCGTAGGCGGTGACACCCCAGGAGAACTGATCCGAGCGACCGTCGACCGGATCGCCCCGCAGCTGCTCGGGTGACGCGTAGCGCGGGGTGCCGACAACCTGGCCCGCGCCGGTCAGGGTGTCGAGGCTCTGCCCGGCCTCGGTGGGCGCGCTCGGGTCGACCGCGGCGGCGGTGCGCTTGGCGATCCCGAAGTCGAGCACCTTGAGCGTGCCGTCCTCGCGGATCATCAGGTTGTCGGGCTTGATGTCGCGGTGCACGAGGCCGCGCGCGTGCGCGGCGGCGAGCGCGCGGCCCGCCTCGCACAGCCAGCGGATCTTGCGCGCGTCGTCGGTGCCCGACGCGTCGATCGTCGCGCGCAGCGTTCGGCCGCGGACGAGCTCCATCGCGAGGTACGTCTCGCCGCCCTCGTCGTGGTCGATGACGCCCGCGTCGAGGACGAGGACCGCGTTCGGGTGCTCGAACGCGGCCGCTGCTCGCGCCTCGCGGAGCATTCGCTGGCGCGCGTCGGCCGACGCGTCGCTGGCCGAGACGAGCTTCAGCGCGACTTTTCTGCCGAGCAGCGAGTCTTCGGCCTCGTACACCTCACCCATGCCGCCCTGGCCCAGCAGGGAGAGGATGACGTAGCGGCCGACGTGGTCCCCCGGCTTCCGCATAGCGGGGCCCTCAGAGGTGCTTGCGAGCGATCTCGGCCCACGTGCCGGTGGGCTCGATCTCGAGGTACTTGCGCCAACACGGCCGCGCTTCGTCGGCTTCGCCGGTCTGCTCGTAGGCCATCGCGAGGTTGAAATACGCGTCGGCGAAGCGGGGATCGCTGGCGATCGCGCCCTTGAAGAACGTGATCGCGCGCGCGGGCTCGCCGCGCTCGAGCATCACGTAGCCGAGGTTGTACTGCGCCTCGGGCTGGGTGCCGTCGATGGCGAGCGCCTTCTCGTAGAGGACGACCGCCTGGTCCTCTTCGCCGCGGCGAAAGCAGATGTTGCCGAGGTTCGTGTGCGCGATGGCCAGCCACGGGTCGAGCTCGACCGCGCGCCGGTAGAGCGTCTCGGCCTCGGTCATGGTCGCCGGGTCTTCGTCGAGCTGGCTCGCGCGAACGTAGAGATCGTACGCCGTCCTCGCGCGCGCCTTGCCCGCGTTGGGCCGGAGCACGCGCACCACGTCGTCGCGCAGGGCGCGGAGGTCGAAGTCGAGGACCATCTGGCCCGTCACGGGCTCGTAGCTGCCCGTCGACGATCGCAGGACGACCTTGCGGCCGTCCGAGACGATCGACAGCTCGGCGAGCGGCCGTGTCACCTTGGGCAGGGCGGCGCGGATGCTCTCGATCGCGCGCGCGACGTCGCGGAGCCGCACCTTCTTGGCGAGCAGGTCGCGCGCCGCGCGGAGCGCGATGATGTCTTGGAACGTGTACGCGCGGTGGCCGCGGCGCCGGCCCGAGGGCCCGACGACGCCGTTCTTGGCCAGCGAGCGGATGCGCCCGATGGAGAGGCCGAGGAGGCGCGAGACCTCGGTCGACGTGAACACGTCGCTGACAGGCTCGCGCGACGACGGGGGAGGGGAGTCGGCGTCGTCGGCCTTCGGCTGGGGCGGCCCGTCGATTCGCCCGCCGCCCGGACCGAACACGACGTGGATGACCTTCGTCTGCGGCACCTCGGGGGTGAGCGCGTCCTCTCGGCCCGCCTTCTCTCCCGAAGACTTGCCGCCGGCAGACTTGTCTCCCCGACCGGAACCTCGCTTCTGCCTGTTCATTCCGCACCGCGCCACGCCGATGACCCGATGGGCACGCTACCACGCACGCGCGCCGCTTCGCGATCGTTCATAGCGCTTCGAGCACGTCGCGGCGTGCGTCAAGTCCGAAGCGCGGTCCGCTTGCCGTACACGGCGGCTTCGACCTCGACGCGGAGAGTAAGGTTCGCCGCCGTGACGGCGACCTCGATCTCCGCGCGCAGCACCCCGAGCGTCCCTTCGGCGCGCAGCTCGGCTTCTTCGCGCGCGATCCGGAGCGCGCGGACGCGCAGGTGTGGATCCAGGGTGAGCGCGCCGCGATCGATCGGCGCGCCGTGCCCGAGGCCGGCCGCATCTTTCCACAGGAGGACGATCGAGGTCGTCCCGAAGTAGACCGACGGCGTTCCCTGCACGGCGCCCTCGCTCATCACGTCGGCCCGCTCGAGCCAGGCCTGTATCGGGCCGTAGGCCACGCGGACGAGGTGCTTCTGCCGCCTGAGGGTCAGCGGAACGGCGCGAATTTTTGCGATCCCGGGGCCGGCGCCCATTTCGATTCGACAATCGTACGTGTCAATCGAGCCGGTCGGCCAAACGCGCGCCACGCTTGCCCCTGAAGTTGGCCGGCGACAGAAGCGCTCTTTACCGTTCGATGTATGCAATACGAGGGAACGGAGCGACGCCAGCACCGATTGGTCGTGACCCGCAACACCGAGTACCACCTGAAGGGCGACGTCTGCGTCGCCGTTCGGGACCGCGCGTCGAAGCGCTGGAGCGAAGGTCACCTCGCCGTGTCCAAGCGGGTCGAGGGCGGCGTCCGCTTCTACGACAACGGGGCGGTGGTCCCGAGCCTGGACCCGCTGGGGGTCGGCGATGCGATGTTCTTCACCTACCGCACCGACCGTGGCGAGGACCGCCAGCTCATCACGAGCCGGATCGAGGCGATCGAACGGACGCCCAAGAAGGACGTCCTGACGTACGCCACCCTCGGCCCGCGCAAGAAGCGGTCCTGACGGGCCTGCTCCGTCAGGCGGTGCCGCCGACGGAGCAGAACCACTCGTAGTCGACGTAGCTCTTGATGGTGGGCGCGTCCCCGCAAGCGGGGCAGGTCTTGTCGCGGCGCAGCTTGAGCTCGCCGAACCGCATGCGCAGCGAGTCGTACGTCAAGAGGCGCCCCACGAGGGTGTTGCCCTTGCCGAGCAAGATTTTGATCGCCTCGGTCGCCTGCACGACGCCGACGATGCCCGGCAGGATGCCGAGGACGCCCGCCTCTTGGCAGCTCGGCGCGAGGTGCGGCGGGGGCGGCTCGGGGTAGAGGCAGCGGTAGCACGGGCCGCCGCCGCCCGGGTCGAAGACGGTGACCTGCCCCTCGAAGCGGAAGATCGACCCGTGGACGACCGGCTTCTTGTGAAAGACGCTCGCGTCGTTCACGAGATACCGCGTGGGGAAGTTGTCGCAGCCGTCGACGATGACGTCGAAGCCCTCGAAGATCCGGTCGACGTTCTCGCTCGTGAGGCGCTCGGGGAACTTCACCACTTTCACGTCGGGGTTCAGATCGGTCAGCGCCTTTTCTGCGCTCTCGACCTTGAGGGTGCCGACGCGGCTAGTGGCGTGGAGGATCTGGCGCTGCAGGTTCGACGCGTCGACCGTGTCGCCGTCGACGAGCCCGAGCGTGCCCACGCCGGCGGCGGCGAGGTAGAGCGCCGAAGGGCTGCCGAGGCCGCCGGCGCCGAGGAGCAGCACCTTGGACCCGAGGAGCTTGGCCTGGCCGGCCTCGCCCACCTCGGGCAAGAGGATGTGGCGCGAGTAGCGGTCGCGCTGAGCGTCCGTCAGCGCAGGCGGAACCTCCATCGGAAAGCCGAGATCTTTCCAGCGAACGAACCCCGGGTTGGCGCTCTCGACGTTGGTGTACCCCATGTCGGCGAGCGTCTTGGCCGCGAGCGCGCTCCGCGTGCCGCCCGCGCAGTAGAGGACGATCGGCGCCGCCTTGTCGGGGAGCTTTTGCTCGACTTGAATCTCGAGAAAGCCCCGAGGCAGGATGATCGCGCCCGGGATGAACCCCGCGCGCGTCTCCTCTTTCTCCCGGACGTCCACGAGGACCATCGGCGTCTTGTCCTCCATGCGACGCTTGACCTCTTCGAGCGACACGATGCGGATCTGCTTGCGGACCTCGCTGATCAGCTCGGTATACGACTGGGGCATAGGCGAGAGGGTTTAGCAGCGAGCGGGGGGAGCGGCTATGGTCTCGCCCCATGGCCAAGGACGACGCCGCCCCGTTCCACGACCCCCACGTGACCATCAACCGCGTCTACACGAAGCGGGGCGATGCCGGGAAGACGAGCCTCGTCGGCGGGCAGACGGTCGACAAGGACGACCTCCGCATCGAGGCCTACGGCACCGTCGACGAGCTGAACAGCGTCGTCGGCGCCGCGCGCGTCAGCGCGCTCGAGCTCGCGATCGGGGGCGACGACCCCGGGGCCACGCTCGTCCTGACCGTCCTCGCCGCGTCACTCCTTCGCGTGCAGCACGAGCTCTTCAACCTCGGCTCGCTGATGTCGACGCTCCCCGAAGACCTGCGCCCGGGCCAGCCCCGCGTGACCGACAAGGACGTCGAGGCGCTCGAGCGCGAGATGGACTCCGCGCAAGAGACCCTCCCCACGCTCCGATCGTTCGTCCTGCCGGGCGGCAACCGCCTCAACACCGACCTACACCTCGCGCGCACCATCTGCCGCCGCGCCGAGCGGTGCGCCGTCCGGGCGGCGCGAGAGGGAGAGATCGATGCGGTCGCGGTCCGCTATTTGAACCGGCTGTCGGACGCCTTGTTCGTGTGGAGCCGGGTGGGGTGCGCGGCGGCGGGGGTCGAGGAGGTTTTGTGGAGCCCGAACGCGGGGGCGACGGGAGGGGGAGCGGGGTAGGGAGAGGGAGAGGGAGAGA
>CALKVR010000965.1 GCA_938004815.1 uncultured Polyangiaceae bacterium
GGAGAGAGGCGGCGTCGAACGTCGTGCCCACCGGGGGCAGTGGGCGTGCGTGGTCGACGACATCGAACGTGTTCGCGGCGCCGACGCGAGGGGTCAGCGTGAACTTCACGTCTCCTGCGACGTAGCCCTGCTCCTCGAAGCCCTTGCCGTCTTTCAGCCGAAGCTCGAGGCCCGCCGGCGTCGAGACCGCGTCGAAGAGACGGCCGCTCTCGCTCTTCCAGATGCCGGCGAGCGAAGCGGCGGGCCCCGGCGCGACGGTCGCGGTCGGCCCGACCGGACCAGGCCCGGCCGTTCCCGCCGGTTTCGCGGCGGCGGCGCTCTTCTGAATGGGTACGTCGCCCTTCGCCTGTGACGTCTCGTCGCCGCCACCGCCCCGACCGAAGAGATACGTCGCGCCGATAGCCAGGCCCGCGACCGCGGCGGCGATGCCGAGGAGCGGCCCGATTCGCGGGCCCCCACGGCGAGACTCCGCCGCCGGCGGCGTGGGGATCATGGGGCCACCGACGAACGCTTCGGTGCGCGGCGACTCCCGCTCGGTGAACGGCGCCGACTCGTTGGTCTTGGCCGCGGCCGGCTCCATCCCCGACACGAGGGTGCCTGCCCCCTGCGACGCGCGCTGCATGCGGGCGAGCGGCTTCGTCTCGGGCTCGACCGGGATCACGACGTTCAAGTTTCGATCGGATGTGGGCTCGACCGGGGGGTTGGTCATCGGCGCGCCCGAGACCTTGGTCGGCGGCGTCGCCGCGGCCCCGGCGGGGGCGGGTGACGCGGCCGGGCGCTCGACGACGGTGGCCTTGTCGTTGTCGGCGGCGACCGGCTTCTTCGACCGGCCGGGCGTCGGGAGCCCCTCGAACATCTTCTTGTGGAGGGCGGCGTCGCCGTTCATGTGGGCCTCGAGCGCCGCGCGCATCTCGGCAACCGACGCGTATCGGCGCTCGGCCCTGATCTCGAGCGCTTTCTCGACGGCGGTGGCGACGCCGACGTCGACGCTCGGCTCGAGCGTGCGGAGCGGCGGGACCGGCTGCGTGGTGATGGCCTCGATCACCTTCGTGATCGGGGCCACCCCCTTGAACGCGGTGCGCCCGGTGAGGATCTCGTACATGACCATCCCGAGCGACCAGACGTCGGTGCGCTCGTCGAGCTTGCGCGACGCGCGCGCCTGCTCCGGGGACATGTACTGCGGCGAGCCGAGGAGCATCCCCGTCATGGTGAGCGAAGCGGCCTTGGGCTCGTCGCCGGTCTCGGCGAACACCTTGGCGAGCCCGAAGTCGACGATCTTCATGCGCAGCTCGCCGGCGTCACGCTCGGAGAGGATCAGGTTTGCCGGCTTGACGTCGCGGTGAAGGATGCCGCGAGCGTGCGCCTTCTCGAGGCCCAGGCACACCTGCACCGCGATCTTGAGCGCGATATCTTGGGGCAGCTTGCCGTGGCGATCGAGGACGGCGTCCAGGTCTTCTCCGACCAGGTACTCCATCGCCAGAAACGGGATCTTTCTCGCGGCGTCGACGTCGACGTCGAGGACCTGCACGACGTGCTCACTCTCGATGCCGCCCGCGGCTCGAGCCTCGACCTCGAAGCGCGCCACGAGCTGCGGCGTCCGAAGCTTCTCCGGGTGGATCATCTTGAGGGCGACGCGGCGCCCGGTCGACGTCTGGCGCGCTTCGTACACCGCGCCCATCCCGCCCTCACCGAGGGCGCGCACGACTTCGTACCGGTCGCCGATCGTCTCGCCGATCATTTCGCTGCGCGAGGAGCCGCCTCGATCTCTTGTATCAGCGCGAGCTCTCCAGCGAACATGATCGCACGCGCGAGAGGCCCGATCTCGGCGGCGGGGCCGGGTGCCCCCGCTTGTCCGGGCGTGCCGGCGGCGCCGGGGTTGCCGAGCGCGCCCTGTTTGCCGGTCAAGTCGGCCCCCATGCAGGCCTGACCGGCCGGGCCACCGGCGCCGCCCTTGCCGCCGGGACCAGCTGCGCCGCCTGGGCCGGGCGCGCCGGGCGCACCGCCCACGCTCTCGATGACGACGCGAGCCCGCAGCTCCTCCATCTTGGCGTCGTCGATCTCGAGCTTGATCTTGCCGCCAGGCCCGCCGTCGCCGCCCTTGCCGCCCGGTCCGCCGTCGGTGCCCGGCTGCCCGTCTGCCCCCGGCGCGCACTCGGCCTCCGCCGGCGCACCGGGCGCGCCCTCTTGTCCGGGCGCACCGGCCGGACCGATCGCGCCGTCTTGACCCCGCGTCACGATGCGGATCGGCTTGTCGGCCGACGGGCTGATGAAATAGACGGGCGTGTTACCGACGGCGACGCGCACGAGCGCCGCGTTCGGGTACCAAGGCGTCGACAGCGACGTCACCGACACACGGATATCCGGACCCGCGGCGCCGTTCTCGCCTTGGGTGCCGGGCTGCGCCGCCACGAACACGCGCTCCCGCTGCATCTGGCATTCGTAGACCGGCGACAAGAGCCGGTCGCCCTTCACGTTGGATCGGCCCGTCGCATCCGACTCGATCCACGCTTGGAGCGCGAGACCGGTGCGAGCGCTGGTGAGCGGGTTCTCGGGCGCGCGAAAGACGAAGTCGTCGGCGTCGACCCAGTCGCCGGGCGATGCGTCGATGCCGACCTGGCTCCGCTTGATGACGGCGTGCGACTCGCCCATGCAGCCGCGCTTGGCGTCGACGTTCGAGCACGACGAGCCGTCTTTCAGCTTGGCGATCACCTCGACCTGGAAAGGATCGCCCGGACAGAAGAGCGGCTGCCCGGACGCAGGCCGAACCTGGACGTCGACCACGCTCGCCGGATCGATCTCCGTCTGAGACGGCAGGCAACCTGCACTCGCCACGATGAGTCCGATTGGTCCGATTGCACGCGCATTCATGATGGCCCTCTCAAACGGGTGGGGTGACGCGGTCGGTGGTCTTGGGTCGGACGCCCGAGCGACGCTTGGTCGGGTCGATGCCGGCGGCCTGCGCCTTCCAGCAGCCGCGCGACACGTCGCGCCAGACCCGGTTGACGAGCACGGTCTTGATGAGCACGCGTCGATTCCTGGGCTCGTCGACGTCGTCGGCCGTCCCGACCGCGGGGCAATGCTCACCATAGCCGATAGGAACGAGGCGAGCCGCCGACACCCCCTTGGCCACGAGCGCCCGCCCGACGGTGTGCGCGCGCTCTTCGGTCAGCTGCGTGTTGTAGGCGTCGTTGCCCTTCGTGGACGCATGTCCCTCGATCTCGACCCGCTGGATCTCGGGGTGCTCGCCCATCACCTTGGCGATCGCGGCGATCGTGGCGTCGGCCGCCGGAGGCAAATCGGCCTTGTCGTGCTCGAACTGAAAGCGCTGCGCCGCGGGGATGAAGATGGCGCTCGACTCGTCGTCCCAGACCACCCCGGTGGGCTCCTGATCGGGGCAGCCGTCTTGGTCGCGAAACTCGTTCACCGTCTCGGGCTCGGCAGGGCATTTGTCGCGACCGTCCGAGATCAGATCGCCGTCGCGATCGGGCGCAGGGCAGCCGTCGTTGGGATCGGGGGCCTCGTTGTCCTCGGCCTTGTCGGCGCACTGGTCGCGGCCGTCGGCGACGCCGTCCTTGTCGGTGTCGGACGTGGGGCACCCGTCGGTCGCGCTCGGGGGCTCACCGTCCTCTTTCGCGTCGGGGCACTTGTCGTCGGCGAGCGTGACCCCGTCGAGATCGGGGTCGTCGGCCGGGCAGCCGTCGTTGGCCTTCGGAGGCAGACCATCCTCGGGAGCGCTCGGGCACGCGTCGTCGATGTCGGCTGCGCCGTCCTGGTCGGCGTCGGCGCCGCGATCGGCGACCGCGTACGTCGGCCGTGGCCCGACGGGCTCACAGGCTGCGACGACGAACAACCAGGCGGCGAGCCCGCCCACTCTGCGCATGGATCGATGCACGAACACTCCCTTCAGGCTGGCACGGTAGGCGTGAGCCAGCGCGCCGGTCAAGGCGCGCGGTCGGTGACGGTCGGTGGGACTTCGCCGGCGAGGGCGTCCTCGAGCTCTTCAATCAGAGCGGGGGCACCGTCCGGTCTATGCAATGGGTCGAGAGCAGCCCCCCGCCTCATCCACGCGTCGAAGCTCGGTGGTAGCTCGACCCCGCGGACACGCGCTCGCGCCGTCGGCGCCTCGGTGAGGCCGCCCATGATCGCGAGCATCAGGGGGTAGACGTTCTTCAAGCGATCGAACTCGGTCTGCCAGTACGCGTGACCGACCAAGAGGGCGTAGGCCACGTGCGTGAGAGCGTAGATGTCAGCCGACGGACCAATCGTCCCTTCTCCGCGGATCTGCTCGGGCGCCATGTAGACCGGCGTCCCGAGCGCGCGAGTGGTCTTGGCAGCCGACATGCTCTCGGCGACGACCTTCGCGATGCCGAAATCGAGGATCTTGATGCAGGGAGCGCCGCGATCGCGTCGCGTGAGAAACAAGTTGTCGGGCTTGAGGTCACGATGAACGATGCCGGCCTCGTGCGCCTTGTCGAGGCCGACGGCGACTTGCTTCAGGTATGCGAGCGCATCGGGGACGGCCAATCGGTCCTTTTCGGTGATCTCGGTGGCGAGGTCGTTGCCACGCAGGAGCTCCATCACCAAGAACGGTGACCGACTGGCGGCGTCGAGACCCCCGTCGAGCACGCCCACGATGTGGTCGCTCTCGAGAGAGGCGGTGAGCATGGTCTCCTTGCGGAACCGATCGCGCATCTCTGCGCTCTCCAGGAGATCGGGTCGCATGACCTTCACCGCCGCGCGGCGGCCGGTACGGACATGCGCCGCTTCGTAGACGGCGCCCATCCCCCCGGCCATCAGGCACTTGGACACCCTCCACCTGCCCTCGATGACGTAGCCGACGGCGAGAATGTCGAAGTCGCTGGCGCTCAAAGGCAGGCCCCTCTCATGCTCGCGCCAGTCTAGCAAGACGTCGGCGCGGCGAGGGGGGGCAGGCAGCACGGTTCGACTGGCCTTCGCGCAGGCGGGTCAGATGCAGAAGTCGCTGGCGCTCTTGTCGTCGCCGGAGCCGCAACAAACGCTCGCGGCGTCGCAGGTCGCGCTCATGATCACGCACTCCATCAGGGCGGCGTCCGCGCGCTCGAACGTCCCGTCGCCGCAGCGGCTCTCGCACCCGCTCATGCAGTCCACCGCATCGACGTACGGGTCGCACGCGACAGCCGCGTCGCAGTACGCCTGGCACCGACCCACATCGCACGTGGCGGGCTCGCTCGGCTCGCCGCCCTGATCGTCGTCGGCCACGGGTCCGAGGTCGTCTGCGCACGCGTCGGCGCAGTCGTCGCCGCACGTGTCCGAGTCGGCGAGGCACTCCCGGCAGCCGTCCGACGCGTCTTCACACGCGTCGAAGCAGCCATCGCCGCCGAACACCGGACAGTCCTCGAGCGCCTCGCACAGGCTGTCGCACGCTTCGGCCACGTCGCCGTCGTCGCCTGCGCCAGCCGGGCCGCCGCTGTCGCAACCCGCGATCATGGCCACCAAGAGCGAAGAAAGGAGGCCCAACGCCGCAGAAAACCGAGTCACGTTCGTCTTCATGCCCAAGCCAGTCGGCGCCGGCCGGCGAAACGTCACGCAGCCTCGGCCCCCCCCCGGGCGATTCTCGAATCCCGCCCAGGATCCGCCTGGTTGGGACCGGGCTCCTTGGGGAGGTCTCACTCGCGGACGACGCCGCGCACCCGGAGGGCGGGCGTTCGAGCGACGTGAACCTCGATCGGGTCGTACACCTCGGCGCCGCGGCGCGTGCGGAGCGTGAGCACCTCGTACCGACGATCCCGCGATCCACGAACGCACACCTTGCCGGCCGGGCCGATGCCGGCCGTCTCGACGACCTCGCCGCTCTCGATGCGCTCGACGACGCCGCCGCTCGCGAGCCGGTGCACGACCGAGAGGTCGACCGCGCACAGCCGGTCACCCTCGACCGAGAAGCGGTCGAGCGCGGTCGTGTCGCGCACCCACGCGTTGCCGACGGCGACGCGGCGTGCGTCGAGCGTGTCGACGAGGTACCGCGCGGCCCTGGGGTCCGAGTGCTTGCCGCGGGCGACCGCGGCCTCGAGCAGTGGCCGCTCCATCCGCAGCACGATCTTCGCCGCCCAGAACGCGTCGGCCTTCGTCATGTCGCGGAACGTCGAGTAAGGCTTGGCCTCTTTCCACGCCGTCGGATCGAAATCGGGGAAGTATCGGCCCACCGTAGGGAACGGCGGCGGGGGCTCGTTCTCCCATGGCCGCGTCCACAACCCGAACGTGAACATCGACGGAAAGAAGTAGGTCTCGTCGAAGAAGTAGGCGTAGCTCACCCAGGGGTGCTCGAGCGCGTGCGCGCCCAGCATCTCGCCGAAGTCGATGACGTGGTGCTTGAGGTAGCTGCGCTTGCCCTCGGTCACGTACATGTCGAGCGTGTTCTGCGGGTTGAAGTCGGTGTGGTCGAGCCACGCGCAGAAGACCCGCAGCGCGCGGATCGAACGCCGATGCTCGTGCGGGATGGTGTCGTTGGGGTCGTCGCGCCTGACCCCGCGCTCCTTGAAGCCGCCCTTGGGCTTGCCGGCGAGGAACCGGCTCGCCAGCACGCGGTACTTGCCGTCTTTGGGCGGCGGCCCGAGGGCGAGCAGGCCCTCGAGATAGGCGGGCGTGATCGGGTGCTCTTCTTCGAGGGCGTCTTCGTACACCGCGTCCTTGCCGATCCGGATGTCGTCGAGACCGACATGCGTGACGTCTTCGGACGGCACGTGGTACCCGAGCGCCCAGAAGAGGCGCGACGCAATGGCGGCGGTCGAAGTCTGGAGCTCGGGGGTCACCTTGGGGTCGAGCTTGAGCAGATAGCGCTCACCGGTCGCGTCCTTGACCACGAAGCCGGGGTTCGACCCGTCGGCCTTGCCCTTCACCACCGTGACGGGGAGGACGGGTAGCCGCACGCCCGGGCCGCTGGCGATGTCGTCGGGGGTGAGCTCGTAGCGACCGACGCGGTTCTCGAACCAGCTCGAGTCCGGCACCTCGTCGAGGGCGTTGGTGTCGCGCGCCGGCTCCTCGTCGGGGAGCGAGAGCGCGCGATCGACGCGCCCGAAGACGAGCGCGTCGGCGTAGTGGGTGTAGCGGTTGTAGAGGTCGACCTCGGGCTCGGCGATGTGCGCGTCGTCGCTGACCCGCCAGACGATATCGGGCCGCTCGAAGCGCGCCTGGTGGGCAGCGCACGAGAGCGCGCCGGCCGTAACGGCCGTGGCGAGCGCCGCGCGGCGCGCCCGCGTGCTCACAGCGTCTCCGTGTGGGTGTCGAAGGTCACGAGCGGATCGCTGGTGAAGACGAACTGGAGCGAGTCGCCGTACGCCAACTGAAAGGTGAAGAGCTTGCTGTCCCGCGATCGAAACAAGAGACCGCCGCCGCCTCCGACGCGAAAGTTGCGGGGCGTGACGAGGTCCTCGTACGTCTTGCCCACGCTGCCGAGGTCGAGGAAGAGCGAGCCCGCTACGTACTCGTGGATGGGGTAGTGGTACGACGCCGTCAGGACAGCCGTGTTCTTGTCGCGGAACCGGTCGCTCTGGAACCCGCGCAACCGGCTCGCCCCGCCGAGGCGCGGCATCTCGGTGAAGGGGATGGCGTCGTCGCTCCCCCAGACAGACTCGTGGACCGCTCGGAGCGCGATCACACGGGCACCCTTGTAGATGTCGATGAAGCCGGTGATCTCGCCGCCGTAGTGCACGTAGCCGAGCCCGTTCTGCGGCGGCACACCGCCCCCGAACGCATGCAGGTAGACGCCGGAGGCGGTCGCGCCCGCGGGCTGCCGGCTGTCGAAGCGCAGATCCAGCAGCGCCTCGACGAGCGCATAGCCCTGATCGTAGCCGACGAGGTCGCGGGTGTCGTAAGCCTCTTCGATCGAAGGAATGGATTCGTCGCCGGGCTTTTCGCCGAAGCTGCGCGACTTGAGCACGCCCTCGGCGCCGAGGTTCAGCTCGTCGACGACCCAAGCGCCTGCGCGCGCGCGGACCAGCCCACGCCGCTGATAGAACGTCGATTCGGTGTTCACGGCCCGCGGGTCGGACGGGGACGCGGGCGGATCTGCGAGATCGCCGCCGCCGAAGCCGAAGAAGCGCGGGTGCGGCTCGACGTCGTAGCGTGTGGCGACCTCCACGTTGAACGGGGTGCCCGCCCCCCCCGGCGCCGTGCACCCGAGCCCGTACGACTGCACGTATTGCCCTCCGAACTTGGCCGACAGCGCGATCGCCTCACCGTGCTTGCCGAGCCCGCGGTGGAACGCGGAAAAGCCGACCGTGACCCCCTGATCACCCAGGAACGTGACGAGCGGGATCACGCCGGCGGTGCGCTCGTCGTTGTGGAGGAAGTCGATCACGTGATCGATGACGTGGTAACGGCCGAGCAGGTAAAGCCCGCCCTTGATCGGCAGGTACGCCACGCGGATGAGGAACGCTGGCACCGCGAGGATGGTGCGAGGGACGGCGAGCGCGACGTCCTCGGGCTCGAGGCCGCGCGGCTCTGCATCGCCACGCGCGTCTTTCGGCGCGGAGACCGGCCCTTCACCGTCGTCGGTCGGGTGCACGCGCGCGCGCGTTCGCCACGCATCGGGCGCCGGCGCGCCATCTTGCGCCTGCGCGTGGGCGTCGTCGGGCGCGAGCGCGACAACCGCGACGAGGAGCCCACCCGCCACGGCGGTCCTCGGATCGAGCTGGCGCCGGCCCCTCTGCATCGGTCGATGGCCGAATACGACAACCAAGGGGCATTGGCGAGAGTTTCGACGATGACGGCCCCGTTCGCGGGGCGACGCGCCGACGGCATCGACCTTGCGATGGCCAGGGTATGCAGCCCGGCCTCATCGCGACCCTACCCCGTGCCTTGATCGCGGCGGTGCTCGCGCTCCACGCCGGGTGCTCCGCCGAGAGCGACGGCGACGGCTACGGTGAGCACGCGAGCGCGCGCGACACCCTCGCCGACGAGCTCGGCGCGATCCTGTGCGAGGGCGCGTCGAGCTGCTGCGCTGCGCTCGGGCACGGAGCCCCCGGCGAGGACTGCCGGAGCTCGATGAGGAACGCCGTCATGATGAGCGTCATCGACGCGGAGCAGGACGATCGCTCGCTCGTCCCCGAGCGCCTCGACGCGTGCCTCGAGGCGTTCGAGGCGGCCATCGAGTCCGCGGCGGATTGTTCGCTGTTGCCTGCTCCGGGCGAGCTCTCGAGCCGCTGTCCTGATCTG
>CALKVR010000966.1 GCA_938004815.1 uncultured Polyangiaceae bacterium
TCGTCAACGCGCCGGTCATCGCCGCCGAGCTCGGGGTTCCGGTCGTGAGCGACCTGCGCGCGGCGGACCTCGCGCGAGGGGGACAGGGCGCGCCAATCACGGGCTCGCCCTCCAGGCGCAGGGTCGCCACTCCCAGCGCGGGATTCTCGCCGGAGCCGTGGCCGCGATCGTAGGGCTCGGTCGTGATCGCGAGCTCGTCACCCGCCTGTCCCTGCAGCGAGACCAGGACGTCGTAGCGCTCGCCCGGCGCGATTAGGAGTGTCTCGACGTCGAACGGTGAGGGAACGAGCCCCCCATCGGTGCCGATGACGCGCCAACGATGGCCAGCCAGCGCGAGGTTGAAGAAGCGCCCGTTTGCCGTATTCACGAGGCGAAGGCGAAGCGTCTCGCCCGGTTGCGCGCGAAGGGTCGGCGCGACGAAGCCGTTCAAGAGGATCGTGTTGCCTTCTCGACCGAGCATGACGCCTTCGTCATCGGGGTACTCGTCGATCCCTCCACTTGGCAGCAGCCGCACGTCGTCGAGGACGACTGCGAGCTCGCGGTCGACCACCGGTTCACCGGCGCCACGAACGAGGATCGTGCCGTAGAGCCCACGCTGAACCTGGAGGTCACCCCGAACGTGGGGATGGAACCAGAACAGCCCGGCGTCCTTCAGGACGAATTCGTACTCGAAGGTGCCGCCCGGCGGGACCGGGGTCTGCATCGCGACCGTGCCGTCCATGGTGGCGGGCAGGCGCACTCCGTGCCAGTGGATGGTCGTCTCTTCATCGAGTGCGTTCTTGAAATGGACGACCAGGCGATCGCCGACGTTGGCCTCGATGTGCGGGCCCGGCACGGTCCCGTTGTACGACCAGACCGCGGTGGGCCCCGCGCTACCGATCTGCTTCTCAGCCGGACGGGCCTCGAGCGTGAGCTCGAACACCCCTGGCTCTGGATTCTCGTCGGTCGCACGTGGCAGCTCGATAGCGGCGTTCGTCACGGGCGGCGTGGCGGGGGGCGGAGCGGTCTCCGTCTCCCCGTCGCACGAGCTGGCGCTCGCGAGAATCGTGACGATCAGAGCAGCGAGTGCGCGCATTTCTGGCTCCTCAGGGGGTCGCAGACATTTCGTTCGAGTAAGGCGAAAAGTCTGCGCCCTTCTTGCAGCGGAGCCGGTAGGTGTACTCGGTCATCGGGTCGTTCGCCATGTCGTCCGCCTCGTTGTCCACTGTACCCGGCACGGAAAAAACTACCTGAAACATCGCGGCTGCACCGTCACGGCGTTCCGCTTCGACCGAGTCGCAGTCGGGGGTCACGTTGGTCCAAAAGACATGCAAGCCACCGTGAAGCGCTTCGATCATGTCGATGACGGGAGCCTGCAGCGTCATCTGGCTGCCCGTGCTCGTGGACGTCGTGGAGCCGGTGCCCGTTTGCGAGGTGGAGCCACTCGCCGAGGCCGTACTCCCGCTTCCGGTCCCTGCGCCGCCGGAGCCGGTGGCGTCATCGCCGCAGCCCATCGCGCTCGCCAGGCAGACCCACGAGCCCAAGATCATCCCGAGATGCTTCATCGCTTCTTCCTCGTCTCAGAGCGCACTACGGTTGCGCTAATGCCATGGTTTCACGACCCGATCCTGGACGCATCTAGCCTCGAGCACGAACGGTGAAAAGTGACCACGTCAGTCACTACAGGTGCACCGCCACTGTGACCGCGTCGGTTACCCCTTGGACCCACGATGCGTCAGCGACTCGTTGCGCGGCAGTTTTCTCGATGCGAAGCCTAGATCGTGCCGATCGCAGGACGACACCGTGCCGGCGCTGCTCGGCTCGTCATCGCCGCGCTGCTGTGTGGACCGGCTTCTGCCTCCTGCGACCGCGCCCCTGCGTCGACGACACAGCCCAGCGTCGCGGGTGGAGGTTCAGCTCCTTCGGATGGTGGGACCGTCGCGGCGGCGGGAGGTACCGGTGGACGTGAGCCGGAGTCCGAGACGTGTGAGGCCGACGTCCTGATCGACGCCAAGAACTGTGGAGCCTGCGGTCATCCTTGCGCGCCCCTGCAGACGTGCGTTGATGGCGTCTGTGAGTGCCCGGCGGATCTCGAGCCGGTCTCCTTCACCCAAGACCTCTTGCCCATTCTCGAGGGATGCAGCGGCGGACAATGCCATGGCGGCCCAGCGGGACCGATGGGGCTCGAGCTGGACGCGGCTCGCGCATACGACGACCTCGTCGGACAGCCCGCGGTCGAGTGCGACGACGAGCGCCTCCTCGTCGATCCGGGCGCGCCGGCGGAGAGCTACCTGATCCACAAGCTGCTTGGCGTGAGGATGTGCTCGGGAAGCGCGATGCCTAAAAACGAGGGCGTCGATGAAGCGTTTGTGGAGCCATTCGTAGCTTGGATCTGCGCGGGCGCACCCGAGAACTAGACTAGACTAGACTCGGCCAGATTCGGCGCCGGAGCTCGACGACCCCCAGGGAGATGTAACTTGGACGGGCCGCTCAGGTCAGCGTCCACTCTGACCCGTCGTCGGGCACCACGGTGCGCCAACCGAACGCGTCCCTCAACCGTCGCCTGAATCCGTCCGACGCGGCCGGCTCGCCATGCGTGACGAACCCCTGGCGTGGCGCCAGGCGCGCGTGCTCGAGCCAGTCGATCAGCTCCACGTAGTCGGCATGCGACGAGAGCCCGTCGACCTGGACGACGCGCGCACCCACGCGCACGTGCTCGCCATGAATCTTGAGGTCGCTGGCGCCCTCCCCCAGCGCCGAACCGCACGTGCCCGACGCCTGGTAGCTGAGCAGGAGAACGGCGTTGCGGTGATCGGGCAGAAACCTCCGAAGGTGGTGGAGGATCCGTCCCCCCGTCGCCATCCCGTTGGGGGAAAGGATGACCATCGGGCCGTCTCTCCCATGGATCGCCTTTGACTCCTCGCGGGTGCGCGCGAACTTCGCGGCGGTGCCCATCGCCCGGCAGGCCTCCTCCCCGAGGCGATGGTCCTCCCCGTGCTCGCGGAACAGCCCAGAAAAATCGTTGGCCATGGGGCTGTCCAGGAAGATGGGGAGCTCGGGAATGCGCCGATCGGCCTTGAGCTGCGCGACGAGATGCAAAAAGTGCTGCGCCCGCCCCACGGCGAACGCAGGCACGAGGACCACGCCGCGTTTGTCGACCGCTTCGCGGAGAACGCGCGCGAGCGTCTCGACCGCATGCTCGGTCTGGTGGCGGCGATCGCCGTACGTGGATTCGATGACGAGATAGTCCGTCGCCCCGAGCGGGGCGGGCGGCTTCATGATCGGATCGCGGAGTCGACCCACATCACCCGAGAACGTCACGGTCCCTCCAGCGGTGCGCAGCGCTAGACAGGCCGAGCCAATGATGTGCCCCGCGCGCGTAAACGCCGCCGTGAACCCCGCGACGGGCTCGAAGCACTCGTCGTAGGAATGCGCGCTGAGTTTCTCCAGACATCGCTCCGCGTCGTCGTGTGTATAGAGCGGCTCGGCGGGGTGGTGTCGCGTGTAGCCGTACTTGTTCGCGCGCCGTGCGTCCTCCTCCTGGAGTTGGGCGAGGTCCGGCAGGAGGATGCCGAGGAGGTCGCGCGTGCCCCGGGTACAGTGCACCGAACCCTTGAAGCCGAGCTTGCAGAGCCTTGGAAGGTAACCGGCGTGTTCGACGTGTCCGTGGGTGAGGACCACGGCGTCGAGCGACGCGGGGTCAAACGGAAGCTGGGACCAATTTCGCTCGCGCAGCTTTCTGTAGCCCTGAAACAGACCGCAATCGACGAGCAGCCGCGCGCTGTCGGTCTCCACCAGGTACCGAGAGCCCGTTACCGTGTCCGCAGCTCCATGGAATCGGATGCGCGTCGTCATCGAGACTTCTCTCTTCCTCGGCGTACGGGGCGTCGTGCCATCGCGGCCGCGCGCCGCCGAAACAGGTCGCTCAGCTGTCGGCGATCAGTGCCCGTGCTGGTGACCACACAGCTTGCCGGTGTTCGCGTGCGCCTGCGCGTGAAGCGGGTCACTGGCCGTGCAGGAGGGCGACCACTTTTTCGCCTCGGCGCACGTCGTCGCTTGGAGCTCGCTCTGACATGGACTTGCCGGGGGCGCGGGCGCGGCCGCGGGAGTGGGAGCTGGCTCGGGCGCGGGGGCCGGCGCCGGAACAGGCTCGGGCGCTGGCGTAAGTGCGACCGACGCCGGCGCGGGCTCCTCGGGCGGCGGTGTCGAGCTCGTGCACGCGACGATCGTCAACGACAGCGACAGCGTGGCAACGGCAGATCGTTCGAAGTTCATGCCCGGAGCGGTAGCCGGATCGCGCAGCTTCGTCGAGCGTGGCCGTACCGGTTACACCGCGAGCGGTCATTCGACACGAAAGAGCGACATCATCCCGCTCTCGGCATGCTCGAGGATGTGGCAGTGCATCATCCAGGTGCCTTCGTCGACGGGCACGAGCCCGATGTCCACGCGCTCGCGCGGCTTGACCAGCACGGTGTCCCGAAAGAACGGCTCGTCGGCGGGCAGGCCGCCGCGCGCGATGACCTTGAAGAACGTTCCGTGCAGGTGCATCGGGTGGATACGGGCCGATTCGTTCACGAACGCGAGGCGGCTGAAACGGTCGCGCGGCAGGATGAAGAGGGTGTCGTGCGCATGCTCGCCATGGTCGTGGCGCATGGCCGCGCCCGCGATCGTCCAGGTGATTCCGAAGGGCCCGCCTCTCTCCGCGTTCAGAGCAAGCTCCTTGGTGACGGGAGCAGACGCGGCTGCTGCCCACGCAGGAACGTGGCCGGCAGCTGGTGAGGGGAATTCAGGCGTCTCGACGGCCGGCACGTCGGCGACGCGCAGCCGCGCGACCACATGTCGTTGGCGGCTGTAGCCGTCGATGATCTCGAACGTCTTGCCGCGGGCCGCGGCGGGGATGACCAGGTCCGCGTCGAGCCGGTTGCCCGGCGCCATCTCGAAAGCGCTCGCGTCGAAGGGTGCGCGCGCGTAGAGGCCGTCGACGGCGATCCCTGCCGGCGCGAGCCCCGCCCAGTCGAGGCGGAAGACACGGCCGTTCGCGACGTTGACCATGCGGACGCGCAGCCTTTCCCCCGGCCACACCTCGATCTCAGGGCTGCGCACGCCGTTGACGGTCACGACGTTCCCCCACCGGCCATCGTGGGCGAGGTCGTGCCGCGTGTTGAATTCAGCCGCGATCTGACCGCTCTCGTCGAGCTTCCAGTCGTCCACGACCCACACGAGCTCTCGCGAGTACGGGGGCGGCTCGCGGTCCTCGACCACGAGCACGCCGAACAGCCCGCGCTCGACCTGCTCGCTGCTGCGCATGTGCGGGTGGAACCAGAAGGTCCCCGCGTCGCGTGCGACGAACTCGTACGCGAACGAATGGCCGGGCTGGACGGGCGGCTGCGTCACGCCGGGCACCCCATCCATCGCGTTGGGAACGCGGACGCCGTGCCAGTGGACGGTGGTCGCTTGTGGAAGGCGATTCTCGAAATGCACGCGGACCGTGTCCCCCTTCTTCACGCGGAAGACGGGGCCGGGGACCTGACCGTTGTAGGCCCAGACGGCGAGGTTCTGTCCGGCGAGGAGCGGAAGCTGCGCAGGTGCCGCAGTCAGGTCGAAGTCCCGGACGGTGCCGTTCGGTTCGGTGGTGCGGGGGTAGGCACCCTCGAGCTCCTGCTCGAGGGTCGTGGTGGGGGCGAGCTCCGGGCCGCGTGGAGGCGAGGCCGAGTCCAGCGCGATCATCACGCCCGCGAGGCCCAACGCCGCGAGCACGAGTACGACACCAACCCAACGCCCGCTTCTCTTGTCGCAGCAGTCATCCACGCTCGCCCAGCATGGTCGGATGGCGAGTATTGTCAATCGCGGGGCTGACGATCCGGATCAAAGGCAATCGTGGAGGCCGCTCTCCGGGTGGAGCTTGCAGTGCGTCCCCGCTACGGCGCAGTCGACCACGTAGAGCTCTCCGGCCTCGCACCAGGAAAGGATCTCGCCCGTGCAGAGGCCGTGGTACGTGACTCCACCGCACGCGCCACCCTGCTCCGTGCCGAGGCACGCGTAGTAGCCATCCGCGTCACTGAATCCGCAGGTGCCGCCCAGGGCTCCGCAGTCCATGCTCTGCAGTCCGTTCTCGCACCAGATCACGGTGTTGCCTTGGCACCCGCCCTCGTAGGTCACGGCCCCGCAACCGTTCTCGCCAGCGTCCGATTCGTAGCTCGAGGCGAGCTCGTGGTCGGGCGGGTGCTCGCGGATGGCCCACCAGAGGTACTCGACCGGATCCTCTACTTGCAGCGCCTCGACGAGGATGTGCTGCGCAAGCTCCACGCGATCGTGTGCGTTCGCGAACTTCATGAGCCCTTTGGAGAGCAGACCGCCCGACCACCTCTCGAACTGATGCACCTTTTCGATACCGGCGATCCCCAGGCGCTGCGCGTAGGGCAGATCGGTAGACTTGGTCAGCTCGAAGTCCTCCGGTCGCACGACCCGTGCGGGAAGGAGGGCGTTGTTGATCGTTCCGACCGCCGCTTCGTCGGTTGGAAAGTTGATGATCGCGATGAGGTCGACGAGCGTGTAGCCCCAGCTCTCTGCGAACTCTCGCTCGCCGCTCGGGAGCTTGTCGAAGTTCTGCTCGGCCATGGGGAGACCCGTGTGGACCGCGGCCACGTGGAACGTCCAGAGCTTCTTCTGAAGAAGCTCGCTGGTCTCGTGCGCGCCACCGAGCTTGCCGGGCTGCTCTCGGGCGGTGTCGATGGCGTCGTAGAGCTCGACAATCTTCGACGCCACCTCGCTCGGAACCACCGTCGCGTCCTCGATGACGACGTTCGAGAACTCTCCACGCTCTCGCTGCAGGGCGAGCAATTGCCAAACGGAGAGGGTGTAGTTCATGTCGCCCCACCAGGAATCGATCCGACCGGTGGACGGATCCGGGACCGCCCGTCCCGAAGCGAGCTGCCACTCCGTTTGGAGGCGGATGCCATCTCGCGAGTCGGCGAGGCCTTCCGGGTAGGGATGCGCGGTTTGCAGGAGCTCGATGACCCTCAAGCGATCTTCGTAGCGTTCGGAAGGCCGAAGCGCGATCGTGAGGCCCTGTTCGTATTCGTCGCTCGACTCGTCCGGTGCGCCGGGGGCGCAGGCAGTGGCGAGAATCACGGCGGCAAAAAGGGTGGTGAAGCGCATCGTGCGGGCGCCCCATGCGGATGTCGTGCCATGTGGGATGGCGCGAGCAAGGTCGAGAAGTCCCGACTTTCCGCGGAGAAATTCGCCGTAACAAGCGCGGTCACGGATCGACGCTCGCTCGGGATGAGTAGCTGGTCTCCCAGTCCGTGGCGAACAGTGACCGACACAGTAACACCCACGATGCAGCTTCGCGAGCGTGGAACCCTCTCACTGCGTCATGCATAGTCTGGCGGTGCATGCGGCTCGCCATCTCGCCTCTCTCGCGCTCACCCTCCTCGCCTGTTCGAGAGACGAAGCTGAAGACGCGGCCCCGCAGGCGGCACCGCCCGATCCGATGGGCTTCGTCGATCGCGCCGCGGTACTCGGAATCGATTTCGTGCACGCACGCGTCAGTCAGTCGTGCTCGACGGTCGACTCGGTGGATGGGCCGG
>CALKVR010000967.1 GCA_938004815.1 uncultured Polyangiaceae bacterium
GTCCTGCCGCCGCGCGCGACGCGCACCGCTACGTCGTCTTCGACGAGATCGCGTCGGGCGGCATGGCGACGGTGCATTGGGGGCGGGTGCGCGGCGCGTCGGGCCTGTCGGGGCTCGTGGCCATCAAGCGCCTGCACCCGCAGTTCGCCAAGGACGCCGACTTCGTCGCGATGTCCCTCGACGAGGCGCGGGTCTCGGGGCGCATCCAGCACCCGAACGTGGTCTCGGTGATCGACGTCATCCGCGACGACCGCGGGGTGGGGCTGGTGATGGATTACGTCCACGGCGAGCCGCTCTCGCGCCTCATTCGTCGCGCGCGCGAGGCGGGGCGTCCCGTGCCCGCGGCGGTGGCGGTTGCGGTCATTGCGCAGGCGCTCCACGGCCTCCACGCGGCGCACGAGACCTGCGGCGACGACGGCGAGCTCCTCGCGATCGTGCACCGGGACGTCTCGCCGCAGAACATCCTCGTCGGCGCCGACGGGGCGGCGCGCGTCGTCGACTTCGGCATCGCCAAGGCGATCGGCCGCTCCCAAGAGACGGCCGAGGGCGTGCTCAAGGGCAAGGCCGGCTACTTCGCCCCCGAGCAGCTCAAGCAAGAGACGGATCGGCGCACCGATGTCTTCGCCGCCGGCATCGTGCTCTGGGAGTGCCTGCGTCTCGAACGTCTCTTCACCGGCGACACGCACTGGGAGATCGTCCAGGCCGTGCTCACGCGCGAGATCCCCAGTCCGGCGGCGGACCGTGATGACGTGCCGCCGGCGCTCGCCGCCGCGATCGCGAAGGCGCTCGATCGTGATCCGGAGGCACGCTTTGCGACCGCCGAGGCGTTCGCGGTCGCGCTCGAAGCGGCGATCGACGTCGCGACGCCGGCCGACGTCTCGGCGTGGATCGACGATCTGGCCGGGCCCGAGCTGAACGCGCGCCGTGACCGCATGCTCGCGACGACCGATCTCGCCGACGTCGCGCCGCCCCCGTCCGAGCGCGCCACCAGCGCCGCCGTGACGCGCGTTCTCGTGAGAGAGCCCAGGGGTGCGGCCCCGAAGAGCGTTGGCCCCAAGAGCGCGCCCCCGAAGAGCGCAGCGCCCAAGAGCGCGAAAGCGCGGCCAACCTCGCCGCTCGCGATAGCCTTCATCGTCACCGCGACCCTCGTCGGTCTCGGCGGCGTCGCGTTCGGGACGTGGGCGCTCACGCGAACGAGCGGCGAGCGGGGCCCGGCCTCGGCAACCGATGCCGCGCTCCCGGTGCCGCCGCCGACCGTGATCGAGGCGCCCGCGAGCGCGCCGCCCGTGGTCGTGGTGTCGGTCGACCCCGCTCCGCCTTCGGCGGCGCCGCAGACGCCGGCCTCGTCCGGGGTGCCGGTCGTGTCCGGTCGGCCCGCGCCGACGGCTGCGGTCAGCCGCTGCGACCCGTCGGCGTCGGTCCAGACCATCGAGATCCAATGCGGCGTCGCCGCGACGTGCTCGCCCGACGGACGATGCCTGTGCGACAGCGCTCGTTGCGGCGGTCGTTGCGTTTCGCTCGCCCACGATCCTGCGCACTGCGGCGCCTGCGGAAACCGATGCGCGGAGGGCAACCACTGCTTCGCGTCCAAGTGCGTCGCGGTCGCGTGCTTGCCGGGGACGGCGCTCTGCGATGGTGTCTGTATCCCCGTCAGCTTCGACCCCAGGAACTGCGGTGGATGCCGGCAGGCTTGCCGGCTCCCAAACCGATGCAAGAACGGGGTCTGCGGCCCCCCTTGAGAGCCATGGCAGCGAGCGATCCGACGAGCACAGATGACGCCGTTTCCCGGAGCTTCCTCCGCCATCGGGTGGGGCGCTTCGGCCTCTTGGTGGGCGCGCTCTTCGGGACGTTCCTCACGTTCCGCCTCGTGGCGTCGACGGTGTCGGGGCAGCTGCTCTTTGTCTTCGAGCCGAGCATGCTCTGGCACGCCGCCAGCACGTTCGCGTTCCTCGGCGTATGGCTCGCCTGCAGGCTCGGGCCCGCGACGACGGCGTACGTGCGCGGGGTGGAGACGGTCGGGCTCCTGGTCGGCACCCTCGGGACGGTGTGGATGGGCGCTTACATCCCGATCGAGATGGCGCCCGAGCTCATTGCGCTGATGGCGCTCAGCCTCGGGCTCTCGGCGCGCTCGATCTACGTGCCGAGCTCGTGGGGCCGCACGCTCGCGCTGGGGCTGGCCATGGGCGTGCCGATCGTCGTGGCGACGTACGCGTACTACGTCGTGGGCGTCGAGAGCTGGCGGCTCACCTACGGCGTCATCGCGAGCGAGCACACGCCGGTCGTCAAGAGCGTCGCGACCGCCGTCTGGTGGGCCCTCGCCGTCACGGTCGCCACGGCCGCGTCGCAGGTCATCTACGGCCTCCGCAAAGAGGTCCGCGACGCGCGGCAAGTCGGGCAATACCGCCTCGAAGAGAAGCTCGGCGAGGGCGGGATGGGCGCCGTCTACAAGGCGCGCCACGCGCTGCTTCGCAGGCCGACCGCGGTGAAGCTCTTGCCCCCCGATCGCACCGGCGACGCCCTCGAGCGCTTCGAGCGCGAGGTGCAGCTCACGGCGAGCCTGACCCACCCCAACACGGTGACCATCTTCGACTACGGCCGGTCGACCGACGGCACGTTCTATTACGCGATGGAGCTCATCGACGGCGCCACCCTCGACGAGCTGGTCGAGGTCGGCGGCCCGCAGCCCGAGGCCCGCGTGCGCGCGCTCATCCGCCAGGCCGCCGACGCGCTCGTCGAGGCGCACGGCATCGGGCTCATTCATCGCGACATCAAGCCCGCGAACATCATGGTCTACCTGCCCCACCACGTGCAGGGTCTGAACGAGATGGCCAAGGTCGTCGACTTTGGTCTGGTGAAGCGCATCGAGACGCGCGGCGCGCCGGGCAGCACGGCCGCCAACGTGATCACGGGGACACCGCAGTACATGGCGCCCGAGTCGATCGTCGACCCCGAGAAGGTCGACGGCCGCGTCGACATCTATGCGCTCGGCGCGGTGGCGTGGTTCCTCTTGGCGGGCCGGCACCTCTTCGAGGCGAAGACGATCATCGAGATGTGCAGCAAGCACCTCAACGAGCCGGCCGGTTCCCCGTCCGAGGCGCGGGGCTCCGCGGTGTCGCCGGCGTTCGAGCGCCTCGTCCTCTCGTGCCTCGAAAAGGACCCCGAAAAGCGTCCTCAGTCGGCCGCCGCGCTCCGGGATGCGCTCGACGCGATCGATGGGCTGGGCGAGTGGGGCCCGAGCGAGGCGGCCGGGTGGTGGGCCGAGTTCACGTCACCGCTCTCGCGCGGCCGCGACCGTATCGTCATGTCGGTGGGCGAGACGCTCGACATTCGCTTCGCCCACCGTGAGACGGTGGTCGCGTCGAGCCCCTGATCACATCCACGAAGCGGCGTAGCGAAACGCGCGCGACTCGATGGGTGTCAGCTCGACCGACACGTGCTTCGCGCCCGCGGCTTCGAGCGCGGCGCGAAAGGCGGTGCCGTAGCAGCGAGCGAGGAGCGGCGGGAGCAGCCCGGGTGAAGCCTGGAGACGAAGCGCGGCGCGCCCCGGCTCGCTCATCTCGGGCACGAGCGTCATCCCGCGATGAAAGTGGCCCCACCTAGAAGGGGCCCCGCGGATGACGCGCTCGGGCGAGACGAACTTGAACAGGATCGAGTAGAGCGGGCTCTCGAGCAGAGCCGCGTTCTGACGGTACGCGAACCGCTCGTACGCTTCGTCATCGGCAAAGGCGGCCTCACGCGCGGCGATGAACACCGCGTGCGCGTGGACCTCGGGGAGCCACAGGTTGACCGGCGGCGGCGAGGTCGCGAGGGTCGCGAGCGTCGGAGGCAGACGCGCGCTGAACGACTCGGGCCGGATGCCGGCCAAGAAGACGCGAAAGACGGACGCCTTTTGCTGGCAGTCCGGATACGAGTCGAGGCCCGCCGGAAGCGAAGCCAGGTACGACTCGACGGTGAGAGCCCCCGCGTCGGCCATGCGGGGGGAAGGTAGCGAAAGTGGGCCGGCGTTGAAACAGGGGCTGTCGAAGCGGGCAGCGCCGATCAAGGGGGCGAGGGGTAGCTGCGCTTCGCGTAGCAGATCCCCTCGCCGCCGTTCAGGTGCCCCTGCGCGCTCTGTACGTAGAGCACGAAGTCGCGGTAGTCGCGGAAGCCCTGGGTCGGGCTCTGCCCGGGGCCGATCGGGATGCTCCCGGCCTCGTACGCGCGCTGCGCGCCGGTCGGGAGCGGGCCGCCGTCGCACCGACGCCACGGCAGCGCAGCCCCCGCCGCGTCGGTGAACGCGGTCGGGTCGACGCCGGTGACGGCGTCGAGCGTGAGCTCGGTGCCCGCGGCCGCGCCGACCAGCTGCGCCGCGAAGGGATCGAAATAGAGGACGGGCTCGTGCTCGACGTCCGAGTAAAACGGATGATCGAGGTGGAAGGTGAGCTGAGCGATCGACGCCTGGCTCGCCTTGATCGCGACGCCGCGCTGGAACGCCTCATCCGGGAA
>CALKVR010000968.1 GCA_938004815.1 uncultured Polyangiaceae bacterium
CTGATCTGTTCACCCCCGCCCCCCAGCCGACGGAGCGCAGCGGCCTCTTGCCGGCTTGCCCCCACGACGACCAGACCTGCGGGTATCCGGCCGGCGGCGCGGCGGCGTGTCCCGGCGGTGACTGCTGGACACTCGTCTTCGAGAACGTTTGCCGCTGATCGCACGAGAGGAGAATTCGAGATGTTCGACACGAATCACGTCGTACCCAAGGCCCTGATCGCGATGCTCGTCGGAGCGACGCTCGTCACGACGGGTTGCGATCGCCGGGAGCGCGAAGAGCGTGCCCGCGCGGAGGTCGTCCGCGAGATGAACGAGGCGGTCGAGGAGATCGGCGAGGCCGAGGAGAATTTGGACCAGGCAATGCTCGAACGCCGGCGGGCCGAGCTGCGAGAGGCCGTCAGCGCCAGGCTCGCGACCATCGACGATCGTCTGGACGAGGTCCGTGCCAACGTGCGCTCGACCCCCGGCGTGAACGACGCGTACGACGCCGACTTCGAGCGCATCGACGACGCCCGGGACCGGATCAAGGACCGCCTGGACGACGCGGACGAGGTGGAGAGAGACCGCTGGGCAAGCTACCGCGGCGGCGTCGAGCGAATGGTCTCGGACCTGGAGACCCGGTTGGTAGACCTCGAGCAACGCATCCGCAGCAAGCCGGCCACCTGAAAGATCGGGGCCCGACATGATCGAGAGACGTCGCATGCTCTTGACCACCGCCGCTCGCCGCTCGGATGATGCGACCGTATGCGCGTTCCGCGTGCGGCGCTGCTCGGCCTGTCGCTCGTCCTGAGCGCCGCCGCCGCTTGCTCGTCGGACTCGCCGTCGGGTGCGCCGACGAGCCGAGCGTCGGAACCTCGAGCGTCGGCCGCCCCATCGGTCACGGTGCCGCAGCCCGAGCCGGTCGATCCAGCGAGGCCCACCGTGCGCGAGGGCGGCGCGCTCCGGCGTGGTGTCGGTGAGGGCTCGCTCTACATCGCCGACGAAGATCACAAGGTGGTCCGGCGCGTGCCCCTCCCCGTTCGCGCCGACGCGCTGGGCAGGGCTTTCGATCTGCCCGGGCCTCCGGCGCAGGTGTTGCCGCTGGACGGCCGCGTGCTCGTCACCGTGCGCGATCCGGGGATGCTCCTGGTCCTCGAGCCGACCCCCGATGGTGGCCTCGCCGAGAAGGCGCGGGTGAGCCTCGCCGCCGACGCGTGGGGGCTGGCCGTGACGCCCGATCAAAAGACCGCGCTCGTCAGCTCGGCGTGGACGAGCCGTGTCTCCGCGGTCGACCTCGAGGCGATGACCCAGCTCTGGTCCGTCGAGGTCGCACGAGAGCCGCGGGCGATCGTCGTCAAAGACGGCGGCACCACGGCCTACGTCACGCATCTCGTGGGCTCCTCGATCACGCGGCTGGACGCGCAAGCGACCACCGGCCTCCGCGAGACGCCGAAGATCACGCTGGTACCCTTGCCCCCGGCCCCGCTGCGATCGCCATCCGGCGTGACGCTCGCGGCCGCGCTCGGGTACTCCGCCGTGCTGTCGCCCGACGCCTCTCGCCTCTTCGTGGCGCGGCACGCCCTCGGCGCGCTGGGAGAGGACGCGTGGTTCGGAGCAGCCGCGGTCGACGTCCTCGTCACCTCCGACGATTCGCCGCTCACCCCACGCAGGCACGACCGACTCCCGTTCTTGCGCGCCGACAAGGCGCCGATGGGCACCGAGCTCATCGTCCCGGGCAAACCCCTCTCGCCGTTCACGCAGCCGCGCGCCATCGCCTACCGCAAGAGCACGCGCACCCTGCTCGTTGCGAGCGAGGGCGACGATCTCGTCGTCGAGCTCGACGCGACCGGGCTCGATCCCGTGCGCGGGCTGCTCCGTACCTTCAAGGTCGGGTCGGGCTACGACCCCACCTTGCCCGTCGCGTCGACGTGCGCGGCACCGGCTGGGCTCGCGCTCGCCGACGACGACAAGACGATGTGGGTTTGGTGCCGCGCGACGTACGATCTCGCGACGGTCACGCTCGACGATTTCGGCGTCGACCGAACGCCCTCGACCGACAAGCCGGCCGAGATCGCGACGGTGCACGTGGCCGACGACCCGCTCGGTGACGCCGATATCGCGGTGGGCCGCCGTCTCTTCTACAACGCGACCGATGAGGTCACGAGCGGCGGCCTCGCGTGCGCAGGGTGTCACCCCGAAGGGCGCGACGACGGCCACGTGTGGCACGAAGCGAAGCTCAACACCAAGGATGGCACGCACCTCAACTTCGTCGGGCACGAGGCCAACATCCCCGCCGAAGAAGGCTTGAAGGGTGTACCGCGGCGGACCCCGATGCTGGCGGGGATGGTGGCGGCCCCTGGGCCGTATGGCTGGCGCGGCGAGAGCGCCGATCTGCCGACGCGCCTCGCGGCGGGCTTCGGCCTGCACCGCTGGGGCGGCATGCCCGCGCACGACGCCGGCAACGTCGTCGCGCGTTCGGGGCGCCTCATCGCGTTCCTGCGGCGCGGGCTCACGCCACCGCCGGTCATCGAACGCGAGCTCGACGCGACCGAGCGGCGCGGACGCGAGCTCTTCTCCAGCGCAGAGGTCGGCTGCGCTGCATGCCACGTGCCCGAGACCGGCTTCACGAACAGGCTCCCGGCGCCGCTCGCCAAGCTGGCTCCCCGCGGCGGGTACGACGACGAAGACAAGGCCGCGTTCAAGACTCCATCACTGAAATGGGTCGGCGGGCGCGCGCCGTACTTCCACGACGGGCGGGCCCCGTCTCTCGACTGGATCATCAACAACAACAACGACCGGATGGGGACTACGAACCAGCTCTCGGGCGTCGATCGAGCAGCCCTCGTCGCCTACTTGAAGACGCTATGAAGCTGTCTCTTATACACATCTCCAAACCAACGAGACAGGCAGAAAT
>CALKVR010000969.1 GCA_938004815.1 uncultured Polyangiaceae bacterium
AAGAGGCCGCCGACCCCGACCCCGATCGCGACGATGAGCGCAGTCAACCAGCGAGCACCCTTCGGGGCCGGCGCGGAGGGTGCGTCTCGGGTCGGCACCGGAGCCGAGGAGTCGGATGCAGCGGTCATACAGCTTCGCCGCCGGCCGGGGCCGACGCGCCCTCGATAGCACGGTGCAGCCGCGCCCTCACCCCTCGCCGGTCAGGTCGGCGCGCCACGCCTCGAGCGTGCGAACCTCTCGGTGATCAGGGCCGAGCTCGCGCCTCGCGAGGACGAGTGCTCGCTCGTACAGGTCGAGGGCGAAGAGCGTTCGCCCCGCGCGGTGCTCGAGCTGCGCGAGCCGCACGAGTGTGGGCCGAAGCCGCGGGTGGTCGGCCCCGAGCTCGATCTGGCGAGCCTTGAGCGCCCGCGCGTAGGCGTCGCGCGCCCGATCGGTGTCGCCCAGCTCCTCGATCACGACGGCGAGGTTGTGGCAGGCTGCGGCATGGAGCGCTCGGGCGCGCGGTGACGAGCCGCCATCGGTGGCGCCGACCACCTGCTCGAGATCGCGGGCGCGCTCGGCGAGGGTGAGGTCGGCGGGCGGGTGGGTCGCCCGGTTGTACAGGGCCTCGAGGGCGGCAGGCGCCGTCGGCTCGACGCCGGCTCCGGCCAGCGCCACCGCCTCGGCGAAGAGGACGGCGGCGCGCGCGCGGTCTCCGCTCTGGAGCGCGAGCAGCCCCTCCTGGTTTTTTCGATCGACCGCGCCGTCGCGGTCCGTATCGCTCACTCGGCCGCTGTCTCTGCGTCGCTGTCGACCGGGCAGCTGTAGGCGATCGGGCAGCCATCGACGATGGTCACGTCTTCACCGCACTCTTCGTAGGCGGCCTTGCACTCGTCGTACTCGACGTTGCCGAAGCAGCCTTGCTCACCGCGTGCGGCGCGCTCTTGGTCGCAGCGCGCGGCCGCTTCTTCTTCCGAGAACCCGCCGCAGGCCGCGAGGCACGCGATCGAGAGGATGAACGACGGGGCAAGGGCGAGACGCGCGGCGCGCCGGATCGACATCATGACAAGAGCTCCCTCTCAGATGAAGGGCACGCTACTACCATGACTCGCGGGGCGCGCCTCAAACGTTCTCTTCTTCTGCGCCTGCCTCGTCGGGCTCCACGTCCAGCACGCCGTAGGTGCCGGCGCCGGTCACCTGAACCCATGCCCTGACGAGGCGGATCGGCAGACCGGCGCGGGCGACGGCGGCGGCAGCGGCGCGCAGCTCGGCAGCGCAGCGGCGCTTGAGGTCGTCGACGGTCTCGCCATCCTCGACGTTCCGGCGGATCCACACGGTGTGAGCGGGCAGCCGTTTCCCCTCGAAGCGATCCAGGTACCGCCGGCCGACCAGCTCGGCGACGAGCAGCTTCGCGGCCTGAGGAGAAGAGGAAGCATCGAGCTCCCACGCGAGGGTCGCGACGAAGGCCATCGGCGTGGAAAACTAGCATGGTGTCTCGGATCGCGGCCCTCGTCGTCGGTTCTCTCCTCGTGGTCGGCTGCGATGCGCCGGCCCCGCGCGTCGAGAGCCCGCCGCCGGCCACGGGCTCGTCGCCGCGCGCAAGCAGCCCTGCGAGCGCGCCGGCGGGCGCTCCCGGTGTCCTCGAGGAGCACCGGTTTGCGTCACCTGCCCTCGGGGTCACGAAGCGCTACGTCGTTTACGTCCCGGGGGACTACGCGAGCTCCGGCGCTCGCTATCCGGTCGTGTACCTGCTCCACGGGCTTGGCGGAAACGAGGACAACTGGCCGAAGGGGGGCGGCGTCGCGCGGGCGGCCGACGAGCTCGGCCTGCGCGCGCTCGTCGTCATGCCCGACGGTGACGCCGGCTTCTACGTGAACGGGGCGTCGAGCGCCAACCGTGCGGCGTGCCTCGCGAGCCCGCCGCCGTTCGCCCGCGACGAGCCGCCCGCCGACTACTGCGTCTCGACGCCCCGCTACGAGTCCTACCTGGCCGAGGACCTCGTGGACGAGATCGACGCGCGATACCGCACGATCGCGACGCGGGAGGGCCGGGGCATCGCGGGCCTCTCGATGGGCGGCTTCGGCGCGCTCGTGGTCTCGATGCGAAACCTCGACAAGTTCTCGGCCGCAGCGAGCACCTCCGGCTTGGTCTCGCTTCGGTACGGCGGCCCGCGTCCGTACGCGGGGCTCGCTTCGGTCGAGACGGCGGAGCCGCCGGAGTGGGGCAAGCGCCTGCCGGGCGCGATCCGCGATCACATGATCGGGATCTTCGGGTCGGACCCGGCCACGTGGCGCGCTCATGATCCGGTCGCGCTCGCGGCCGGCCTCGAGCCGGGGCGGCTGGCGGTTCGCATCGACTGCGGTGAAGAGGACGACTTCGGCTTCGAGGACCAGGCCCGTCACCTCCACGACGTGCTCGGCGCCCGAGGCATTCGGCACGAGGTGGCCCTCTCGCCGGGTCGACACGACTTCCGGTATTGGCGCGCGCGCCTCCCCGAGATCCTCCTCTTCATGCGGACTTCGCTGTCCCCTGCCCAGTGATCTCCGACCCGCCCGTGGCGAAGGCCGTGACGAGTATCGTGGCGAGGTGCCCCGTTTTGGCGAAATCGCCTCGTTCGCGCTCGACGGCCGCGTGAACCTTGGCCAGTATCGCCCCGGCCATGAGGGTCGAGTTCGCTCGCGGCGAGAACTTCATCATCGAGACAGAGGGCAACATCGCCGTCTGCCGCGTGTGGCAGCGGCCCGACTTGACGAGCGCACAGGGGGCCGCATGCGCCGAGCAGATCCAGGCCCACGCGGTGACGCTCGCGCTCTCGCCCCACATCCGCGGCTTCGTGTTCGATCTGCGACGCGCGCCGCTCGTGGCCGGCCCGCGCACCACCGGCGCGATGGAAGAGATGGCGCGCGCCTTCGAA
>CALKVR010000970.1 GCA_938004815.1 uncultured Polyangiaceae bacterium
GCCAGGTGAGGAGGCTGTCGCCGGCGGCCAAGCGGAGGGGCGCGCCGCCGTCGTCGGTGTGGCCGCGCTTGAAGTCGACAAGGCCGGCGAGCGACCAGCGCACGTGCTCGGCGAGGCGCATGCCCTCTTCACCGAGGACGCGCTTGCCGCGACGGCGTTCGGTGAGGGGCCGGCCGAAGAAGGCCTCGAGCTCGCTGAGCTGCCGGCTGAGCTGGCTCTGCCGGACGGGGTCGCCGCGCGACGCAGCGGAGATGCTGCCAGCGTCCGCGACGGCCAAGAACGCCTGGAGTCGCTCGAGTGAGAGGCCGCGCTCGCGAAAGAGCTCGTCGAACATGACTCGATAGTAAAGTAGCTTTCGAACACTTGCATGGTGAGACATGCGTCAGGCGATGCACGCTCTCGTGCATGAAGCTCCCCGTGTTCTTCTGCGACGACATGGTCGCCCTCACGAGCTCGTTCAGCCCGAGCGCGGGCAAGCCGCGCGCGGTCGTCGATGATTGGCTCGCGCGGGGGCTCGCGATCGACCTGGTTCGCCCCACGCCGGTCACCGTCGACGACTTGGGTCGCGCACACGATGCGGGCTACGTCGCTGGCGTGCTCTCGGGGCGCATCCCGAACGGTTTCGGCAACCGATCCACCGCGGTCGCAGCCTCGCTCCCGTTCACGTCCGGAGCGATGCTCTCGGCCGCGCGGCACGCGCGCGCGACGCGATCGATCGCTTGTGCGCCGTGCTCGGGCTTTCACCACGCGGGCTGGGCGAGCGCCGGGGGGTTCTGCACGTTCAACGGGCTCATGGTCGCGGCATGCGCGCTCGTCGCCGTCGACGGTGTGCGCTCCGTGGGCATCCTCGACTGCGACATGCACTACGGAGACGGTACCGACGCCATCCTCACGCGGCTGGGCTTGGAGAGCCGGGTCGTCCACTTCACCGCGGGCGCGATCTACGGGCGGCGCGACCAGGCGCGCGCGTTCTTGGACGCGCTTCCGGGCGTCGTGCGCGGCATGCGGCGGTGCGACGTGATCCTCTACCAGGCCGGGGCCGATCCTCACGTGGCCGATCCGTTGGGCGGCTTCCTCGACGACGCCGAGCTGCGACGCCGCGACGAGATCGTCTTCGAAACAGCGCGCGAGATCGCGGTCCCCATCGCCTGGAACCTCGCCGGTGGTTACCAGCGCGACGCCGCCGGAGGCATCGGAGCGGTGCTCGCCATCCACCGCGCCACGGCCGAGGTGGCCATCGAGACGCTCGGCCGCTGGACCGGCGCGGATGAAATCAATCCACGGCGCCAAGCAGCGCGGGCGTAGGCCCGTTACGTCAGGGCCACCCGGGCGGTATCATCCGCCCATGACTTCTTCTTCTCGCCTCTTTGCTTGCCACCGCTGCAACCGTCACGTGTTCGATGCCGAAGCGCACTGTCCGCACTGCGACCCGTCGTCACGTGGCGGAGATCGACGGCTCGCCCGGGCCGCCGCCGCGCTCACGATGAGCGCCGGCGTGATGGCTTGGGCCTGCGCGGTGTACGGTGTTGCCCCGACCGGCACCTGCGACGACGACAACCGATGCGCCGCGTGCCTCGACTGCGCGAGGGCGCCAGGCGCCGGCACCACCGACGCCGGCAACTGCCGGCCGCGCTACGACGCGTGCGTCGGCGAGAACGAGAGCTGCGGCCCGAGCTACGAAGCCTGCTGCGCGTTCGACGAATGTTTCGACGCGTGCGGCAATCTGGATGACGCCGCGGCCTGGGCTTGCATCTGCGGCTCGGACTCTCTGCGTACCTGCGCGGTCGACACCGCTCCGCCTGGCTCGTGTGCGGGGGACCACCCGGAAGGCGCCGCCGTCGCTCTCGGCCCCGACGGGTGGCTGGTCTGCGCGCGCGACGTTTGCGAAACGTCCTGCGCGCCCTGACCGCGGCGCGGCGGCGATCGAGATCGCGCCGCCCGCGAGCGGCGAGCTCGTGGAAAGCTCAGCGCGCCCGACCCTCTCCCCCAAAAGGACAAAACGGACAGAACGGGAACCCGTTCAGGTCCCACGTGAACTCGCACGACGGCGGACCGGCCTCGAGCGCGCGCTGCGATCGAAGGTCTTCGAGCGCGCTCTTGCGCGTCTCGGGGCCGAGCGAAGTCAACAGCTTGGCGCAGAGGAGCCGAAGGTCGCTGCCGCACCCCGCGAGCTCGCTTTCGCACGTCGCCACCGCTTCGTCGTCGGTGCACGAGCCCTCGACCGCTTCGCGGACACACGCCTCGGTCGCGTCGACGCACCGATGGATGTCGGTTCCGTCGAAGTCGGGCCGCGCGAGACACGACGCGATCCGCGCCGCCACCTTCGGC
>CALKVR010000971.1 GCA_938004815.1 uncultured Polyangiaceae bacterium
GGCCTGACCCCGATCTTCTTCGAGGCCGGTGACGACGTGGCGTCGAGCGTGCGCACCTGGAGCCACGTGCGCCTGTTCTCACCGTGGCGCTACGACGTCGACAAGGCGGCGGCGAAGCTGCTCGAGCAAGTGGGGTGGACCCCGCCCCCGCCCGAGGATCTACCGACGGGCCGAGAGCTCGTCGAGTCGTACTTGCGACCGCTCGCCGACAGCCCTGGGCTTGCGCCGCACCTGCACCTCGGCCATCGCGTCGTCTCCGTGGCGCGACGGGGGGTCGACAAGGTGCGCACGAGAGGGCGCGAGGCCGCGCCGTTCGTCGTGCGCACGAGGACATCAGCCGGCGTCGAAGGCGAGGTCGAGGCGCGCGCGGTCATCGACGCGAGCGGCACGTGGCAGACGCCGAACCCGCTCGGCGCCTCGGGATTGCCGGCCCTCGGAGAGTCGCGGCTCGGCCAGCGGATCCACTATGGCATCCCCGACGTGCTCGGCGCGGACCGCGACGTCTACGCCGGCAAGGCGACGCTGGTGGTCGGCGCGGGTCACTCGGCCGCGAACAGCATCCTCGCGCTGGCCGAGCTCGCCGCATCGAGTCTTGGCCCCGGCGGCCCGGCGACCACGATCATCTGGTCGACGCGCGGCGACGATCTCTCGCGGGTGTTCGGCGGCGGCGCGGCCGACGGCTTGCCAGCCCGAGGGAAGCTCGGCGACGAGCTGCGCGCGCTGACGGCGCGCGGCGGATTGTCGCTCGTGACGGGGTTTCGAATCGAGCGGATCGACGAGGTCGATGGCAAGCTCTGCGTCGGCGGCGGTCGAGCCGATGGGCCCCATTCCATCGAGGGAGTGGATCGCATCATCGCGGCGACGGGCCAGCGGCCCGACGCGAGCGTCACGCGTGAGCTCCGCCTCGCGCTCGACCCCGCGCTCGAGTGCTCGCAGGCGCTGGCGCCGCTCATCGATCCGAACGAGCACAGCTGTGGATCCGTGCCGCCGCACGGCGCGCGCGAGCTCGCCCACCCCGAGCCTGACTACTACGTCATCGGGAGCAAGAGCTACGGGCGCGCGCCGACGTTCTTGCTCTTGACGGGGTACGAGCAGGCGCGGTCGGTCGTGGCGATGATCGCCGGCGACGTCGAGGCCGCCGAGCGCGTCGAGCTCGAGCTGCCCGAGACGGGCGTGTGCCGCGCCGACTTCGAGCCGCAGCCGAGCGCCTGTTGCGGGCCGAAGACCGCGGCCTGCTGCTGAGCCGCAACTTGGACGCGTCGGAGACCGAGCATCGGTGGCGCGCCGTCATCGCGCTGTCGGTCGCGCAGCTCGTCGCGTGGGGCGCGCTCTACTACGCGTACGCCGTCCTCTCGGCGCCGATCGCCGCTGGTCTCGGCCTGTCGGCCGCGACGGTCGGCGCCGCGTTCTCGTTCGGGCTCGTGGTGTCGGGGGTCGCCGCGTTCTCGGTCGGGCGCGCGCTCGACAGGCACGGCGCGCGCCCGGTGTTGCTGGCAGGGACTCTCACCGGCGCCGCCGCGCTCACAGGCATCGCGGTGGCCGGCGACACCGTCTCGCTCGTCGCCGCGTGCGGGTTGCTCGGGCTCGCGCACGCCGCTGCCCTCTACGATCCGGCGATTCGAGCGATCGTCGACTGGTTCCCGAGCCCCGGGGAGCGCGGGCGAGCGCTCCTCGTCCTCACCTGCGTCGGTGGCTTCGCCAGCACCGTGTTCTTGCCGGTGACGGCTTGGCTGGTGCGCGACATCGGTTGGCGGGCGGCGCTGCTCGCTCTCGCGGGCGGGGTCGTCGTCGTCGGAATGGCTACCGCGGGGGCACTGCCATCGAGGCCAGTCCCTTCTCAGGCCGTCGAACCACCACCACCGATCGCGACGCCCGGGCGAGGGCTCGGGCTCGTCGCGGTCGCGTTTGCGCTCCAGTCGTTCGCCGCCACGGGCGTCTCGCTGGCGCTCGTGCGCTTCCTCGTCGCTGGCGGCTGGGAGATCGTCGAGGCCGCCGGGGTCGCCGGCCTCGTCGGCGCCGCCCAGGTGCCCGGGCGCCTCGGGCTCGCGCCGCTGCAGCGCCTCGTTCCGTCGCACGTGCGGGTCCCCGTGTCGTTCGTCGCGCAGGCCAGCGCGATCGTCGCGCTCGGTGTGGGGTCCAAGGCCGGGGTGACGGCGGCGGCGCTCGCGGTCGGCCTCACGGGCGGAACCATGACGATCGAGCGTGCGACCGTGCTCTGCGATTGGTTCGGCACCGCACGCTTCGGCGCGCGAAGCGGGCGGGTGGCGTTCCTCGGAGCGATGGGCCGCGCGTCGGCGCCCTTCGCGGTGGAGGTTCTACGCGGCGCATGGGGTTTTTCGGCGACCTTCCGGCTCCTCGCCGTCGCCCTGGTGGCGGGGGCCGCGTCGTTGTTCGTCGCCGGCCGGACCGCCTCTCGCGCGTAGCCGCTTCAACCCGTTGACATATGCATGAGGGTGCATATATGCATGCATATGCAGGCTCTCTCGACCGCGCTGCTGGTGGTGTTCGCCGTCCTTGCCGCCATCGACGGCATCTACATCCACCTCGTGCAGCTCCGCCTGCCGAGCCGCCCGCAGTCGTGGATGGAGCACGTCTGGCACACGCTCTCTGCGTGGCTCTTCGTGCCGATCGTGCTCACGGTCTTCTACGCGCCGACGAGCGGGCTCGTCCTCTGGCTTGGCGCCCTGCTCGTCGGCTTGCTCTACTGGGTCGAGGTTCGAGACGTGCGCGCCGAGGGGGCGAGCCGCGCCGACCTCGGCGGGCTCTCGCGCTTCGAGCTCGGGCTGCACGTCGTCCTGATCGCGACGCGAACCGTCGCGGTCGCGCTCGCCTTCGCGTCGCGCCCGGTCGAGGCGTGGTCACCGCTCGCGAGCGCGTCATTCGGCGCGCACCCGCCGTGGATCACGACGGTGGTGGGCGGCCTGGTGCCGGGCGCGATCGCCGTCGCGCTCGTCCACCTCTACTTCGCGTGGCGCCATCGCCCCGCGGGCTGCTGTGCGGTGCCGGCATGACGGCGCGGTCACCGCGCGAGCGCGCTGCCGCCAAGGTGATCGAGGTCCTCGATTCGCCGTTCCTCCGGGCCTTGACCGAGCCGGCGCGCCTCGAGGTCTTGCGGGTCCTGCTCGTCCACGGGCCGGGCGATATCGCCGCCATCGCCGGCGAGCTCCCGCAGGATCGATCGGTCGTGTCGCGCCACCTCAAGGTGCTCGAGGACGCGGAGATCGTCCGGGGGCGCCGCGAGGGCAGGCACCGCGTCTACGCCATCGACGGCGTGAAGCTGCTCGGCACGCTGGAGAAGATGCTCGCGGAAATGCGAGCCATCGCGCCCGTCTGTTGCCCCGCGCTCGACGTCGCTCCGCCCGCGCCCGGCAAGCGCGGGTGAGAAGAGATCATAGCGCGAGCAGAGCGTCGGCCACCGCGTCGGGCCGCTCGTCGGGGAGCCAGTGGAACGCGCCCTCGACGTCGACCACGCGTACGTCGGTCGCGTACTTCGCCCGGATGATGTCGATGATGACCCGCCGGAGGGCGTCGTCACGAGTCGGGTAGAGGATCGTCGTAGGGATCGTCATCGGGGGCAGATCGCGCCCGCGCCCGCGCTGCGCGACCAGGCGGTCGCGGCCGAAGCGGTAGTACGCGAGCGCGGCGGCCGACCGCTCGACCTCGCGGAGCGGCGCGCAGTAGAGCTCGAGATCCTCGTCGGTGAACGTGCCGCGCTTGGCCGTGCGGCGTAGCACGCCCGCGTAGAACGCGGCGCCGTTGGCCGCGAACAGCCGCTCGAGGAGCGGCATCTGGAACCACGCCGTGTACCAGGAGCTGTAGCGCTGCTTTTTGTCGGTGCGGATCGCCTCGAGGTAGGCGTCGTAGTGGGGAGCGTTGAGCGAGACGAAGGCGCGCACGAGCTCGGGCCGCTGGTTCAGGAGCTCCCACGACGGCGGGCCGCCCCAGTCGTGCGCGCAGAGGACGACGGGGCCGGAGTCGCCCTCGTCGGCCGTCTGCTCGATCACACAGGCGAGGTCGCCCGCGAGCGTGTCGAGATCGTACTTGCCCGACCGCGACAGATCGCTCTTGCCGTAGCCGCGCATGTCGACGGCGAGCACGCGGTAGCGATCGCGGACGCGCGCGATGACGCCCCGCCAGCACGCCGCGTTCTGCGGAAACCCATGCACGAAGAGAGCGCGCTCGCCTCGCGGGTTGCCCCCCGTGAGCACCCGCAGCCGCGTGCCGTCCGGGGCCGTCGCCCACCGCACCGTGAGCCCGTGCTCCGCGGGGTAGTCCTCGAGACGGTCACCTGTCTTGGCAGGGGCACCCCCCTCACGGAGTGAGGGGGGATGGGGGGGAGAAATGGCGGCCATATCGTTTCCCGTGAAAGAGCAGGGGGACGCTACCAGGTTGACGCGTCGCGGCAACGGGGAGCAGGATGCGCTCGAAAAATGGCGCTCGTCGTTCAAAAGTTCGGCGGAACGTCGATGGGGAGCATCGATCGCATCAAGAACGCAGCCTCGCGTTCGCTCGCGGCGCACCGCGAGGGCAACCAGGTCGCGGTGATCGTCAGCGCGATGGCCGGCGAGACCGACCGTCTGCTGCGCCTCGCGAAAGAAGTGACCGCTATCCCCAGCGCCCGCGAGATGGACGCGCTCGCCGCGACCGGCGAGCAGGTCTCGAGCGCGCTCATGGCGATCGCGATCCAGTCGCTCGGCGGCAAGGCCAAGAGCTTCCTCGGTCACCAGATGAAGGTGCTGACCGACAACGCCTTCACCAAGGCCCGCATCAAGACGATCGACGCCCAGCGCGTGATCGGCGCGCTGGCAGATGGCGACATCGCCGTCATCGCGGGGTTCCAGGGCGTCGATGAAGAGGGCAACATCACGACCCTGGGCCGGGGTGGCAGCGACACGAGCGCCGTCGCCATCGCCGCCGCGCTCGGCGCCGACGTCTGCGAGATCTTCACCGACGTCGACGGCGTGTACACGACCGACCCCAACGTGTGCCCGACCGCGCGCAAGATCGACAAGATCAGCTACGAAGAGATGCTCGAGCTCGCCTCGCTCGGGGCGAAGGTGCTCCAGATCCGGAGCGTGGAGATGGCCATGAAGTACGGAGTCCCGGTTCACGTTCGCAGCTCGTTCTCGTCGTCTCCCGGCACGCTCGTCACGAGCGAGGGTGACCTCGAGCAGGTGGTCGTCACCGGCGTCGCCTACGACAAGGGTGAGGCGCGCGTCATGCTGGTCGGCGTCGTCGACCGCCCCGGCATCGTGGCCGAGGTGTTCACCGAGCTCGCGCAGCGCAACGTGAGCGTCGACATGATCATCCAGAACGTGTCGACGAGCGATCGCGCCCCGGGCGTCTCGGGGCTGCGCACCGACGTCACCTTCACCGTCGCCAAGGCCGATCTGGCCCGGGTGAAAGAGGCCATCGCCGACATCGCCAACCGGGTCGAGGCGCTCGACGTCCGCTACGACGAGGACATCGTCAAGGTGTCGATCGTCGGCCTGGGCATGCGGTCGCACGCGGGCGTCGCGTCCAAGATGTTCGGCATCCTCGCGAAAGAGGGCATCAACATCCAGGCGATCTCCACCAGCGAGATCAAGATCTCGTGTCTCGTCGCGACCAAGTACACCGAGCTCGCGGTGCGCGCGCTGCACGACGGCTTCGGTCTCGCGCGCGATCCGACCGAAGAGCACGGCGGCGTCTGACCGCTACGCGTGCGGCGGGCCAGCGAGCTCGCGCACCGCTCGGGCGAGCACCCGCGGCTCGACCGGCTTGGCCACGTGCCGCTGGAACCCCGCCGCGCGCGCGCGGTGGACGTCCTCGGGCCGCGCGAACGCGGTGAGAGCGATGGCTGGTACGGATGGCGCGGGTGACTCGGTGCGGACGCGACGGATGAGCCGGTAGCCGTCCTCGCCCGGCATGCCGATGTCGCTGACGAGCACGTCGGGGCCGAAGCGACGCAGGATGTCGAGGCACTCCTCTGCGCTCGAGGCGGTCTCGACGACGGCGCCGTACGAGCTGAGCGCCTCGCTCAAGAGATCGCGCGCGTCGTTCTCGTCGTCGACGACGAGGACGCGCAGCCCATCGAGCACGGCCAGCGAGCGCGGGTCTTCGCTGGGCGTCGCGGTCTCGGTCTCGGTCACGTCGAGATCGGGCGTGGTCGAGCGAACCGGCTGCAGCGCACGCACCGGGAGCGTGACGACGAACGTCGACCCCTTGCCCGCGCCCGAGCTGTCGGCGCGGACGCGGCCGCCGTGCAGCTCGACGAGGTGACGGACGATCGCCAGGCCCAGCCCCAGGCCGCCCTTGCGGCGCGTGGTCGAGGTGTCGGCTTGGCTGAACCGCTCGAAGAGGTGAGGCAGGAAGTCGGCGTCGATCCCGGTGCCCGAGTCGGTGACCGACAGCTCGACCGCGCCGAGCTTGCGCTTGAGCCGGAGCTTCACGCGGCCGGCCTGGGGCGTGAACTTGATCGCGTTCGAGAGGAGGTTCCACACGATCTGTCGCAGGCGATCGGCGTCACCGACGAGCGCGAACGCCTCTTCGGCGTGGTCGAAAGACAGCTCGATGTCTTTGGCCTGCGCCGACGCGCGGACGGCCTCGAGCGCCTCACCCACCACGTCGACGAGCGAGACGATCTCCTGATCGATCACGAGCTTGCCGGTGATGATGCGAGACACGTCGAGGATGTCTTCGACGAGCCGGGCCTGCGCTTTGGCGTTGCGGAGAATGACCTGGAGGCCGCGCTGTTGGGTGGCGGCGTCAGGCGGATTGCGCTCGTCGAGCAGGATGGCGGACCAGCCGACGATGGCGGCGAGCGGGGTGCGGAGCTCGTGCGAGACGACGGCGAGGAACTCGTCCTTCATCCGGTTGGCGCGCTCGGCGGCGGCGCGCGCGTTCTCGGCTTGCTGCACGGCGATGCGCCGCGCGACTGCGTCGGCGATCTGCGACGCGATCAGGCGGCCGACGCGCAGCTGGGGGCCCGTGAACTCACGCGGGGCTCGCGCGTAGACCATGAGCTTGCCGAGTAGCTCCTTTTGGTGAACGAGCGGGATGAACGCGAGGGCCCCGATCTCTTCTGATCGGAAGAGCGGGCGATAGTCGGCCAGGCTCTCGTCGGCTTGGGCTTGGGGGACGGTGATCGTGCGCGCGTCGATCTCTCCCCGAGGCCACGGCGAGTGGCCCTCGACGGCGGCGCGGTAGGCCTCCGACAGACCGCGCCACGCGCGGAACCGCATCACGCCCTTGTCGTCGCAGAGCAAAATCGCCGAGCGGTCGCAGTCGAAGGTCTGCGCGGCGGCGTCGAGGGCCGGCTCGAAGACGTCCTCGAGCTGTTGCGCGTGGTTCAGCGCATCGAGGAGGTCGTAGAGCACGCTGCGTTCGTCGTCTGCCGAGTGCACCATGCGCTATCGAACGAGTCTTGCAACGCTAGCCTCGGCGGTCGACCCCGTTTCGCCGCGCGGGCTCAACAAAAGTGCGCGCTTGTCGGCAAGAACGATCAAAAATCGAGGCAGGATGACGCACTCGACAGCGAATGCGCCAAACCGCCTCACTCTTCGGCGGGGGCGACGACCTTGCCCGCGAAGAGCACCGCCCCCGTCGTTCGCTCGCGGACGAAGTAGAAGAACGGTCGATCGACTTCGAACGTCGGCGGCGTTTGGGGTGCTGCTCCCAACGGACCAAAGATAACGGCGGTCGCGGCGGCGGCTTCGGTGCCGGCTTCGTCGATGCGGATCGACGCCGCGTGAAATGCGTCGGCCACGAAGAGCCGGTCGTCGCGGCTCGGCGGGTCGGTGATCCCTGTGAAGTCCGCGCGCTCTCGATCGAGCGCGGCGTCGATGCCGGCCGCGCGCAGGCCGGGCACGAGCGACACGCCTGCGCCCGCGGCGAGGTCGACGCGAGGGAGCTTCACGAGGACCTCGCCGGTCTGGTCGAGCCCGCCCGCGATCGACGCCACGCGATCGGGCGAGAGCGACGCCTCGAGCGCACCGAAGTTGCCGGCGTCGGCGGGGACGATGACGAGCATGTCGGCGCCTTGCCCCGCGTAGGGGAGCTCGATGGCGCGCAGCTCGGGGCGAATCGTGTACGGCGAGGTGTACTTGACGCCGCTCATCGTTTGCACGCGCCGCGCGCCGGACGGTGCGTGGAAAGAGGCTGGGCGCGTCCTCTCCTTCTCGAACGGCTCGGCCCACTTCGCGTTCAGGTAGACCGCGGTGTCGATGACGAGCCGCGTGTCGCGATCGATCGAGCCGCTCGGCAGGAGCTCGACGACGCGATCCTTCGTCGCGCGGGCCGTCCACGCGTTGATGTGCCGGCGCGCCGCCTCGGGGTCCGACGCGAAATCGAGCGTGTCGGCGCCGGCGCGAAACGCGCGCTCGGTCGTCGCGAGGAACTCGGGCTCGAGCTTGGTCTTGGCGGATGTGAAGAGACGGTTCGCGAGGGCGAGCTCGACCTCGGGGATCGACGATACCGCTTTGGCCAGGGTGCTCGCCGCGGTGAGGGTCTCGCTCCGCGGCCCCGAGAGGCGGAGAGCCCGCGCGATCTCGTCGGCGGTCTCGCCTCGCGCCCCCGCCCACGTCAGGGCCAAGGCCGAGGCGATACTGATCGGCGAGACGACCAGGTTGCCGGTCCCGGCCCCGAGCGTTCGCAGCAGGTCCAATCCGAGGGCAGAAAAGCCGGCGGCGAGGGCCGCGGGGGGGGTCATGCCCCGGATGCTACCCCCGCCCGGCGGCCGTCACGATCTCGATGCTTTTGCGAGAAGCCAGTTGTGGTAGGGAAACATCCTATGCTGTCCTTCCGCTCTTACGCCGCACCCCTGTTGTTCCTTGGTTTGGTCGCCGCTGCTGCGAACTGCCGCAGCAACTCCGATAGTGACGAGACCTCCGACGACAACGACGGCCCCGACACGAGCAGCAGCTCGGGCCAGGTCGGCGGGCAGAACCAGGGCGGCGACGGCGTCGGCGGCATCGCCGGCTGCGAGGGGCCTGCTGCGACCGTGCAAGAGATCACGACCGGCGTCGTCGGTCCCGGCACGAAGGTCGAGGTCAACGGCGTCGTGGCGATGAGCCACAAGTTCCTGGTCTCGAAGTCGTCGAACACCAACAGCTGTCTGTGGGGCGTGTTCGTGTCGGCTCCCGGCCTCGCCGAGACCGCCGCCAACACCGGCATCATCGCCCTATCGTACGGCAACAAGGCGACGCAGCCGATGGGCCAGCAAGAGTTCTACTGCCCGCGCCTCGGCCAGGACGAGATTGGCGACGCGATCCCCGACAACATCAAGCCGGGCGACACGCTCGATCTCGTCGGCGTCGTCGATCGCTTCCCCGACCCGCCGAACTGTACGGGCGACAACCCGCCGAACAAGATCGGCATGCTCCAGCTGAACCAGGTCTGCAAAGCAGAGATCACGGGCACGGCCACGCCCTGGCGCCAGGCGTACCAGGTCAAGGCCAGGCT
>CALKVR010000972.1 GCA_938004815.1 uncultured Polyangiaceae bacterium
CAACATCGAAACGCGGAAACTTCATGCGGAACGTGACCACGCGACCCGCGGCGGATGACTCAGCCGTTAGCTCCGCGTCGTGTAGCGCCAGAATCTGCCGACATATGAAAAGGCCAAGGCCTGATCCGCTCGCACGAACACGCTTTGCGAACGCGCCGCGAAAACCAAGCTCAAACATTCGCTCGCGTTCCTCTGGCAAGAAGCCCTCGCCCACGCCGATAACTTCGACGAGGAGCGCTCCGCTGCGCTTCTGCGGACGAGCATGTATTCGCAGGTGAGATCCCTCGTCGCCGTACTTGATGCCATTCTCGATGAGGTTCATGAAGACCTGTCGCAGAAGCGGCGCGTGACCGCGAACGATGTACTGGGTATCTCTGTCCTCTAGACGGACGCGCATCCCGCGGCGTTCGGCAGTTTCCTGAAAAAACTGCGCAGCCTCGATAATAAGCTTTGGCAGAACCACATCGGACTGGGTGCTTGTGAGGGCGTCTCTGCCGCTGGAGGTGGAGAGCTGCGAGAGCCATGCAAGGTTTCTGACGAGCTCAATAGTGACCGCGAGTTGGCTATAGAGCGCGCGAAGGCGCTGAGGGCGACGTTCCTGCGACACGGTTCCATCGATGATGTTGTCAAGGGTACCGAGCACGCCATTTAGTGGATTGATGATCTGATGCGTGAAATTTGCAAGTAGCGCCTGGTCCGCGACGACGGCCGCAGGCCCCACGGCATTTGTGGGCGCCGGCACCTGTGGAGGCGTTGGCGAACTGACCTGCGGGCTTGCCTCACCAACCGGAGCCACGGAGGGCGAGGTCGACCTTCCTTCAGTGGGGTGCGTGTCGGGTCGGCGACGACGCACTACACCGGTTGGAAGCTTTCGGTCATCGTTCATGATTTCCTCCGTCTCAGAGTGACGGTGCCCCCATCGACGGAACTTTCAAGGTTGGACCATAGTGCGACTGTGTGTAACAGATCATGACCGTCGCGCCAGCGTGTGCCGCCATTCGTGGTCAGAGCAAGCTCCTGGTCGCGCCTTGACACTCTGACAGTCGCACATCGTGCCGCGGAACGCAGTGCACACAGCAAGGCACGAAGGCCGAGCGCATCGTATCCAGAAAGGTCTGCATCCGACGCGACATCGACCCACGAGAATAGATCGCGGTCGGAAACAATTTGTGTTGGTCGGCGCCCCGGACCATCACGTGCGACCGCCTGAGCCAGTTCCACGACGCAGGCGGCGTACTCCAGTTCGGGGTCGATCTTGTCGTTAAACGCCGCCCGACCATAGGCGGACGCTGTCGCGCGCTCGGCGAGTTGCAAAAGAGGTAGAGCAGGTTCAATCGCGCTGGGAACAACTGCAGTTAGACCGTACTTCAGGAGGAGTGGTTGGAGAAGTGAGACGCGATTCTCCAGTTCGGCCCCCTCCCACGCACGAATGCGCGGTCGAGCACCCCTCGCGTGCCATCTTGCGAGCTCGTCCTTGCAGGTGGTTGATAGTGTGGCGGTCGTGCAGAGAAGAAGGTACTCGGCGTCGTGATTTTCGGCGAACGCGATCTTGCCCCGGAGTTCTGGCCAGCTGAGGGCGTTAGCGTAGCGCTTACATTCGACGTACCATTTCTCGAGGCTTGCTACGCCTGCGAAGTCAATTCGCAGAAAGTGCCCTTCGAGGTCGCGCCCGCCATCCGCTCCCGGCGTTCTCCAGGAGACGTTTCGCAGCCCGGAGAACAGCAGCAGATCGAACACCAGGTTCTCAAATTGGGTCGGACTGACGGTGCGAAGCTTGTCGAGAATGTTCATGCACTTCACCGGAAACCTGGTTGTGCTGTCTCGAGGAGTCTGGGGTCGCCCAACTATACAATCATCCACGCCGTGTGGGGCCTTTACCTCGGTCACGCTAAGACCTCTGCGACGGGTTCCGTCGCTCCAGCGTCGAGCGGCGACAATTCCCCGTTGCTGTTGAGGGGGCCGGCGATAGCCGGATTTCAGGCTGGTCTATGCGAACTTGGCAAAGCCTTGGCGGGGGCGACCCTCGTCAGTGGCGGTGAGCTCGCGAGGGGCGGCTCGGCGGCACGCGCGCGCCGCGCAGTGTGCTCACGTATGCGCCAGGCTGGTGAAGCCGAGGTAGGCGTCGACGGCGGTCTGGGCGAAGAGGGCGGCCGCGGTGATGGTGGCGATCTCGGCGCCGGGGATCTGCGCGCCGGTGAGGGCGTTGAGGGTGAGGCCGCCGGCGAGGAGGAGGAGAAGAAGAGAGAGGGAGACCATGGTGCGGGGCGGCTTGCGGTGGAGGCGTGAGCTGAGCATGCGGGCGGCGAAGGCGATCATGACGGCGGTGACGATGGTGACGGCGGGGACGGTGTCGAGGGCACCGGCGGCGACGGCGTAGGCGGCGAGGGCGCCAAAGGCGAGGAGGGCGAGGGCGGGGCCGAGGGCGCGCTGGGTGCGGCGGGCGACGCGGCCGACCCCGCGGGCGACGCCGAAGAGGATGGTGGCGGCGCACCAGAGGACGAGGGCGTGGCGGAGCTCGAGGCCGAGGACGCGGGTGTCGGCGTAGACGGCGGTGCCGAAGATGGCGGCGCCGAGGAGGGCGACGCCGAGGACGATCGAGGACTCGATCTGGTTGATGAGGCCAAGGCGGTAGACGCCGGTGGCAGCCTGCTCCCACATGACGATGGCAGCGGCGCCGGGGATGAGGAGGGTGACGACGACCCAGCCGATGGGCGTGAGGCCGAGCGCGAGGGCGGTGAGCATCCCCATGTAGACGGTGTTGAGGATGTCGAGGCCGTGATCGAGGTACTCACCGACGGCCGAGCACTTTCCCACGCGGCGTGCGTGCGCGCCGTCGGCGTTGTCGCACCAGATGTAGACCTGGAGGAGCAGCGCCGCGATCGCGTAGGGCGCGCCGCCCTGGCCGCCGGTGGCGAAGAGCAGCACGACGGCCGAGAGACACGCGAGGTGCCCGGCGTGCGTGATCCAGTTCGGGTGGACCCACGCCGGGATGAAGGGGAGAACCGGGTCGACGAGCCAGCGACGGTAGGCCGGCAAAAGAATGGAACGATCGTCGACGCGATAGGCGGGAGGGCTATCCATACCCGTGCTGCGCGGGCCCCGAGGCGCGCGATCGAAATCGTAGCGGCTAGGCTTCGACCAGCGAGTGTTTTCTGCGCATCACCCAGCGCATAGCCAGGTACGCACCGTAGCCGACGGGGCCGAACAGGAGCGTCAGCACGAGGCACGGCACCAGCGCCACGTGGGGGATACCGAGCCGCCGCGCGTCACGCGCCTCCCACGCGCCGACGAACAGATCGAAGACGAGGTAATGGATCCAGCAGGCGACGACCGTCTGCGGCGTGGTGAAGATGCGCATCACGCCGTCGAGGGTGAAGAAGCTGGCGCCCTGCGGTCCCGGGTGATCGGTCCAGAGCATCAACGCATACGCGGGGACGAGCAACACGGCGGGCACGACCGAGTGGACGAGGCGGTCCGTCCAGGCCCAGCGCGGCGCGAGCACGAGGAGCGCCCAGAAGACGGTCACCCCGTAGTTGCACGCGTAGAAGACCGTCTCGGCCCGCATCGATCAGAAGCAGGTCGAGTAGGCCTGCCCCAGAGGACCGGGAAAGTCTTCGATGCACTCGTCCGCGCAGTCGGCGCTCGACGTGCAGACGGTGTCGTCATCCGCGCAGTTCGCGGTACACGCGGTGTCGCCGTCCTCTTCTTGCGGAGCGCAGCAGACGCCGCCCGGGCAATCCTCGGGGCCATCACACGCGTACGAGTGATTGGGGAAAGCGCACGAGTTGGAACAGCTCCCGTTGCCGGAGATAACGTCGACGCAGCAGACCTGGCCCGGGGCGCAGTCCACGAGCGTCGGGTTGTTGCCCGACGTGCACTTGACGGTGGTGCCGCCCCCGGTGGAGCTCGACGATGCCGTGGTCGATGCGGCGCTCGTCGTGGTCGAGCTCGACGCGCCCGAGCTCGCGCTCGACCCCGAGCCCGACGACCCCGACCCGGAGGACACCGACGCGCCGCTGGTGCTCGATGCGGCATCGGTCGAGGTGGTCGAGCCCGCCCCCGCGCCGTCGATCTGATCTTCGTCGATGCCGAGGCTGCACCCGCCCACGACGACGAGAGCGAACGCAGCGAAGCCGAGCCGCATCGGCCTAGACTATCGGATCGATGCGCTCGATGCCCTTGCGAGAGACGACCACGCGGATACGCCGCCAGGGCCCGCCGCCGGTGCCGCCCTTGAGGCGGTAGACGACGTTCAGGTTGTAGACGCGCCGGGCATTGACCGAGCACACCACCGCCTCGTCGGGGTCGGCGAACGTGATGGTGCGGGTCGGGTCGTCGGTGTGGGTGAGCCACGAGCCGATGTTGAGCCGGAAGATCTCGGTCATCATCGGCGACGGCAGCGCGCCGTCTTCACGCGGCTCGAGCGACACCTGCTTCTCGTGCCAGAGGACCGTCTCGGGCCGGGCGAACTCTTCGAGGGCGTGCTCGCGGGTCAGGGTGCGCGCCGCCATGACGCCGTCGGGCAGCTTTCGAAAGTCGCGAAAGCCCGCGCGCTCGGTGACGACACCGAGATCGTCGTCACGCTCGTCGTCGCGAATGGTCCACGCGCGATCGGGAAACCGGCGCTCGGCCCAGCTCTGGAACTTGACCTGGAGGATGGCCTTGAGGCGGTCTTTGACGGCGTACGAGGCGACTAAAAGAAAGAAGTACAGCGCCAGGTACTCTTGCATCTCGGTCGCGCGCAGGGTGACCCAGACCGCAAAGGCCATCGCGACGGCCGCGGCGATGGCGAAGAGCACGTGCACCGTCCACATGCGGGCGTCGCGCACCTCGTGCTGGAGCCACAGCACGCTCGAGGTGAAACGCTTGAGCATGTGCCGGCGAAACTCGATGTGCTCGACCAGGCGAGGCGACGCGTCTTCGGCGCCGATCGACGGGTACTCGCGGGCGCGGCGGTAACGCGCCTCTTCTACCGCGTCCCAGGCGAGCTTGGACGCGGCCTCGGTCGCGGTGCCCGCGCGCTCGTGGAGACGGATGCTCGCGGTCGAAGCGAGCGCCTCGAAGAAGAGCGACAGGTCCTCATCGACCCAGCGGAGCGCGACCATCACCTCTTCTGGCAGCTCCATGTCGTCGGCGTCGGAGAGGAGCCGGCGATAGGCCGCCGAGATTCGCTTGGCGGTCGCGGAGAAGCTGGCCACGAGGGTGGTCGCGTCGCCGGGTGACGACGCCTCTTCCAAGAGCTCGAGCATCGCGCGCTGGGCCTCGAGGCCGGACGCGCGGATGATGCACGCGAAGACGCGGGCCCGCCGGATGGCGGCGCGCGCCGAGGGCGAGCCGTTGGTGGCGCCCCGCGCAGTCGAGAGCGTGTCGCGCAGGCGCTCGCACCACGAGTCGGGGGTGCCGGCCTCACACGCGCGCGCGACGTCGTCGAAGGGCAGCTCGGGGACGGCGAGCCGCACGTACGAGAGAAGATCGTCGTAGATCTGCCGCTTGTCGTACGTCGTCTGCGCCAGGCGGAAGCTGTCCGGGACGAAGAAGTACGCCTCCCACCCGTACGTCGCCTTGCCCTCGCCGAACGGGTAGTCGATCGCGAACTCGAGGTGCGTCTTGTCGTGGACGCGCCACTCGACGTCGGCGACCTCCATCGTCGGGCGACCGCGCGTGAGGTCGCCGAGGAGCGAGCCCCACTCGGTCGAGGGCAGATCGCGCGACGACGCATGGACGTGGATGCGCGGACGCTTGCGCGTCCGCGTCCGCTCGAGCTCGAGCGGCGGCCGATTCGCGAGGCCCTGAACCACGACCCATCATGTGACAGATCTGTGAACATGGCAAGAATTGTATGAAATGATTAGCGAATACTCAGTACCACCTCTCGACTCGCCAGCCCCGGGCGGCCGCGATCCGCGAGAGGCGCGGGTCGGGGTTCACCGCGACGGGCACGGCCACGCGCTCGAGGAGGGGCAGGTCGCTGTGGCTGTCGGTGTAGAAGACGGCTTCGTCCAGAGGGAGGCCGGCCTCGGCGGCGAAGCGCTCGGCGCGGGCGAGCTTGCCGGCGCCGAAGCACAGCGGCTCGACCGGGCGCCCGGTGAAGACCGCGCGTTCGTCGACCTCGAACATGCTGGAGACGACGTGGGGGATACCGAGGAGGCGCGCGAGCGGGCGCGAGGCATAAAATGACGCACCCGTCACGATGGCGCAGGCGTCGCCCGCGGCGAGGTGGGCGCGGACGGCGGCGCGGCCGCCGTCGGTGACGTACCGCTCGACCGAGTGCCGGAACCAGTCGTCGCAGCGCGCGGCGACGACGATCTCGGGCACGCCCTTGAGGCTCTGGAGCGCGCGCGCCGCGACCTTTTGCATGTCGAGCGTGCCGACCGTGTACTGGGCCACCCACCCGAGCGTGCGCATGAGATCGCGCGTCGTCGCCTCACCGATCGTGCGCTGGTAGCGGACGTACATGCTCGCCGTCTCTTTGCTGAGCAGCGTGCGGTCCATGTCGAAGAGCGCGAGGCGAGGCCGTCTCACGGGTGGACCCCGTAGCCGCGCCCGAGCGCGCCCGAGAGCAGGTTGCAGAGCGCGTGGAGCACGACCGACGCGCCGATGCCGCCGGTGCGCGCGCGCAGCGAGCCGAAGAGGAGCGAGGGAAAGAACACGGCGAGGCGCTCGGGAGAAGGGATGGTGAGGACGTGGCCGATCGCGAAGAGCATGGAGGTGATCACGATCGAGGGCCCGAGCGGAAAGCCGAACAGGCGAACCGTCTTGGGGAACACCTCGTCGAGCCGGCTCTGCACGTACCCTCGAAAGAACGCCTCTTCGGGGAGGGCGATCACGACGAGCTGGCCCATCGCGTGATCGACCGAGGGCAGCGCCGCGCTCCACGAGAAGCCCCCGCGCGCCCCCGACCACAGGCGGTAGCCGAGCCAGAACGGCGCGGCGATGAGCGCGAAGCACGCAAGCGCCCAGACGATCGCCCAGCCCGCCGCGCGCACGACCCGCTTCGCGTCGAGGCGCTCGGGCTCGAACAGGCCGCCGAGCGAGAGGCCGTGCCGCCGGATGTCCTCGGCGTCGTGCCGCAAGACGAGGACCCACGTCGCGGCCAGGAACGTGAGGCCGACCGCCGTCGCCGCGTAGGCCTCGGGCGCGAGGTACGAGACGGCGGTGACGGCCGCGGTCGTCGCCAGGTACGCGGCGAGCACACGCGAGAGGGGCCCGAGCGCGGGCGCGGTGGACGGAGGCGGGGACACGAGCCTGTACGGGTGTGCCGCCCTCTCGAGCGGTGAACCCCGAGAATCTAGCCCGGTTCACGCGCAAGGGCGCGACCCCGGGGCTCTTTTTCTTTGTCCGAGCGGCCTCGATCACTAAGGTGGCCTCGTGTTCCGTTGGTCGCTGAGCCGATGGGCCTCGCGGGCGGCCGCTCTGACGGTCGTCGCCGGGGTCGCGCTGGTGACGACCGTGGGCCTGCCCGGCACCGCGCGCGCCGCGTCCCCCTACCTCGAGGTCCCGCCCGAAGAAGAGGTCGAGGTCAGCCCCGCGTACCGCTACGCGAACATGACCGACGCCGAGGCCTTCGCCGAGCTCGACCGCCGGCAGGTCCCCTACCGCCGCGTCGACTCGGCCCCCGGCGTGCGCGCGCCCGTGCGGCTCACGGGGCGCCTGCACGACGTGTGGATCCACTCGAGGAGCGGGCCGCGAGCGTCTTCGAGATCCTCGCCGCGCGGCTCGCCCTCGCGCTCGATGACTTTGCTGTCATTCTCGCCCGCCACGACGTGGTCGAGGTCGTGCACTACACGATGTATCGCCCCAACGTCCCGTCGCCCGAAGAGATAAAGGCCGCCGAGAAGGCGAAGAAGGACGACGAGAAGGCGAAGAAGAACGACGACAAGGCGAAGAAGAAGGACGGCAAAGAGAAGAAGACGGCTCGGGCCAAGGGCAAGCGCCGCGCTTCGCTCGACGGCAAGGCGGTCAAGGGGCAGAAGGCCGCCCCCAAGCGCTCCGGCGCCGCGCGCCGCAAAGAGATCGATCTCGGCGCCGACGACGACGTCGCCGCCGTCGCCCCGTCGTTCGCCAAGCCCAAGCCCAAGGCAAAGCCCAAGGCCGCGCCGAAGCCCGCCGCGCCGCCCAAGAAGCGCGCCGAGACGAGCAAGAACAAGGGCAAGAGCGCCAAGAAGGTCGTCGCCGGCGCGCACGACCACGGCAAGTGGGCGCCCCCTGGCACGCGTCACCCCGCCGGGCTCGCGATCGACGTGGGGGCTCTGAAAAAGCGCGACGGCTCGATGCTCCACGTGGCTGCTCACTTCCGCGGCAAGCTCGGCGCCCGCACGTGCGGTGAGGGCGCACCCGAAGCCGACACCGATCAAGCCCGCGAGCTTCGCGCGATCGTCTGCGAGGCGCGTGAGGCGGGCGTGTTCACCTACGCGCTCACGCCGAACTTCGACGCGCCGCACGCCGACCACTTTCACCTCGAGATCAAGCCGGGCGTGAAGTGGTTCCTCTACCACTGAGCTTCTGAGCTGCCCGAGGGCGGCGGCGAGCGGCGGTTGTCCACAACCGCAAGCCTGCGCAGTGCCGTGAAAATTCTCTCCGCGCGACGCAACTGGGCGCGGCTCGTGACGACTCTCCGATCGGAGGCGAGAGTCGATGCTCGATCGAGAGAAGCAGCTGAGCTTGGTTCGCGTGCTGGCGCGGTCCGGGCGGTCGCAGGTGTTGCAAGTCGCGCGCGGGCCCGAGCGGCTCGCGCTGAAGATTGTGTTCACCGATGGGGACGCGCAGGCGCGGCTCGCGTTCGAGCGGGAGGCGGCGGCGCTCTCGGGTTTGGATCACCCGTGCGTGGCGCGCGTGATCGAGCACGGCGAGGGCCCGACCGGTCTCGCCTGGTTGCTCATGCCGTTCTACGACGGGCTCTCGCTCGCCGATCGGCTGCGCACCGGGCGGCCGCTCTCACCTCGCCGCGCGGTCAGGCTCTTTGGCGATTACCTCGCGGGGCTCGGGGCGCTGCACGAGGCCGGGCTCGTGCACCGCGACGTGACGCCGCAGAACCTGTTCATCGCGCGACGGGGCAAGACCACGCGTGGCGTCGTGATGGATCTGGGTCGCGCGTGGAGCGAGCCGACCGCGCACGCTTCGGCGGGGCACGTCGCGGGCTTGCCGGCTTACCTCGCGCCGGAGCAGCTGCTCGGTGGCCGCGTCGACGCCCGCACCGACGTGTTCGCGGCCGGGCTCTGCCTCTTCGAAGCGCTCGCCGCGAAGCCGGCGCTCTCGGGCGTGGGCCTGCTCGATGTGCTCGATCGCGCCGTGCCGTCGCTGACCGACGTGGTGCCGCGCGACGAGCTCGATCCGATCAGCCGCGTCATCGCGCGCGCGACGCGCCTCGCGCCCGACGACCGGTGGCCCGACGCGGCCAGCTTCGCCGCGGCGCTTGCGCGAGCGGCGGGCGGCGCGTGCGAGGAGGCGGCGTGAAGCCGCGGCCCGGTCTGTCTGCGACCACGCCTCTTCGTCGCGGCTCGGTCGTCGGCGGCTACGAAGTTTTGGTCCAGCTCTGCAGCGGCGGCATGGGTCAGCTCTACGAGGTGGCCGATCTGGCGCTCGGGCGCCGCGCGCTCCTCAAGGTGCTGCACGAGCGCCACCGAGGCCGGCGCGACTACGCCGCGCGCCTGCGTGAGGAGGCGCGGCTCCTCGCGCACCTGACGGGCGGCCGCGTGCCCGCCGTCTTCGGCACCGGCGAGATCCGCGACGGGCAACCGTACTTCGTGATGGAGCGGCTCTTCGGGCGTGACCTCCGGTTCGAGCTCGGGCGCTTCGGCGTGATGAGCGTGCCGACCGCGGTGCGCATCGTCCTCGATCTGCTCGACACGCTCGCGTTCGTCCACGGGCGCGCGGTGGTGCACCGCGACGTGAAGCTCGACAACCTGATCTTGGACGATCAGGGGCGTCTCCACCTGATCGATTTCGGCGTCGCGCGCCGCCGCGACGCGCCGCTCGCGCTCACGCGGCCGGGGGTCGCCATGGGCACGCTGCGGATGATGGCGCCCGAGCAGCACGCGGGAGAAGAGGCCGACGAGCGCACCGACGTGTACGCGGCGGGGCTCGTCTTGTTCGAGCTCGTGACCGGGCGCGGGCCGTTCGACCACCTGAGCGGAAACGCGGCCGCGATGCGAGCTGCTCACTGTGGGAGCACGCCGCCGCTGCCGTCGTGGTGCGCGCCGCAGAGCGTGCCGAGCGCGGTCGAGGCGGTCGTGACGCGGGCGCTCGCCAAGCGCGCCGAAGATCGGTTCGCGTCTGCGCGCGCGATGGCGACGGCGCTCCGCGACACCGCGGGCTACGAAAACATCGAGGGGCCCACGTTCGTGGACCCCTCGATGAAGGGCGGCGCCGCGTGAAGCGGCGCCGACAGGCGGCAGGTGGAGATCAGTTGGAGGGCGGGGTCGCGAACTGACCGGGGAAGGGGTTCGCGTCGAGGCGCTTCTGCGTGTCGCCGCGCGGCCAGGTCGAGGGGTTGGTGCCCTGCTCGTTGAAGAGCGCGATGCCGATGACGCCGACGTTGCGCGAGTCGCCCGTCTTTTTCTCGGCGTACGAGTTGCGGACCGAGCCGAAGCGGAACGCGGCGACCTGGTCCATGCTCTGGCGGAAGCCGTCGATCTCGATCTGGCCGTGGGCGTCGATCAGGTAGCCACGCTTGGCGAAGCTGGCGGCCTTGCCGTCGATGACGTCGAGGCCGTCGACCGAGACGACCACCTCGAGGCGGGCCGGCACGTGGCTCTGGAGGACGATCGAGTAGCGATCACCGGCCGAGCCGACGACGAACTTCTTCCCCGTCGCCTCGAAGCCGCTGAGGAATCGCCCGTTGCCGTCCTTGAGCTTGGCGGTGAGCACACCACCGCCGACGTCGATCGAGCCCTCGGAGAAGCGGCGGAAGCCGCTCGCGTTGGCCATCGAGCGCGCGCCCTCTTCGTCGTTGTAGAACATCGCGCCGGTCGCGAACGCGTTCTTGCTGTCGGCGCGCGAGAACGGGGAGCTGGTGATCTTGGAGTCGCGAGTCTCGCCCCAGGTCGTGCCGAGGCCGGGCCGGTTCGTGGGCTCGCGCGGCGCCTGCTCGAAGTCGCCGCGGATGGAGGCGCCGCCAGCCTCGGACGCCGGGGCGGGGGACGGCTGGCCCGGCTGGGCCTGTCCAGCAGCTGCGACGTCGGCAGGCGCGGCCTCGGAGGCGGGCTCGAACGAGCCGCCCGACTTCGCCGCCGGCGAGGTGCTGCCACCGCACCCGACGAGCGCTGCCATCGCCATCAGAACCGCCGCCATCCAACGAGACCGAAGCATCATGACGTCCTCCGTAGTGCCCGAAGAAACGGGCCCCCGGCGACAACCTTACAAGGAAGCGAAAAGAGAAACCCCCCTCCACGCAGTGGAGGGGGGCTGGGGGAGGAAATCACGAGGACTTCCTGCCTGTTCAGGAGTGCAGGGACGAGGTCAGTTGGCCTCTTCGAACTCGGCGTCGATCACGCCGTCCTTGTTCTTGCCCTTCTCGGGGCCGGCGCCGGCGTTGCCACCGCCGCCGTCGCCGTCGGGCGGGGGCGGAGCGCCAGGGCCGCCGTCGGGGCCGCCCTGCTGGCCGTACATCGCGCCGGCGATCCGATGCGCCTCTTTCTCGAGCTTCTCGAGGCTGGCGGTGATGGCCTCGTCGTCCTGCTTCTCGACGGCCTTCTTCGCCTCTTCGATGATCTCGCGCAGGGCCGCGGCGTCGCTCTCCGGGATCTTGTCCTTGTTGTCGGTGAGCGTCTTTTCGAGCGTGTAACACATGCTGTCGAGCTTGTTGCGGCGCTCGACCTCTTCACGCTTCTTCTTGTCCTCGGCCTCGTTGTCTTGCGCCTCTTTGACCATGCGCTGGATCTCGTCCTCTTTGAGGCCCGAGGTCGCGGTGATGGTGATCTTCTGATCTTTGCCGGTGGCCTGGTCCTTGGCGTGGACGCTGAGGATGCCGTTCGCGTCGATGTCGAAGGTGACCTCGACCTTGGGCACGCCGCGCGGGGCCGGCATGATGCCCTCGAGGTGGAACTTGCCGAGGGTGCGGTTGTAGCGCGCCTCGGTGCGCTCGCCCTGGAGGACGTGGATCTCGACGCTGGGCTGGTTGTCGCTCGCGGTCGAGAAGATCTCTTTCTTCTGCGTGGGGATGGTGGTGTTCCGCTGGATCATCACCGTCATGACCCCGCCGAGCGTCTCGACGCCGAGCGAGAGCGGCGTGACGTCGAGGAGCACGAGGTCCTTCACGTCGCCGGAGAGCACGCCGGCCTGGACGGCGGCGCCGATGGCCACGACCTCGTCCGGGTTGACGCCCTTGTGCGGGTCCTTGCCGAAGAACTTTTTCACCGTCTCTTGCACGAGCGGCACGCGCGTGGAGCCGCCGACGAGGACGACCTCATCGATCTGCTGCGGCGACTTCTTCGCGTCGGCGAGGGCCTTGCGAACCGGCTCCATGCTGCGCTCGACCAGCGGCCCGATCATCTGCTCGAGCTTGGCGCGCGTGAGCTGCTTTTGCAGGTGCTTGGGGCCCGACGCGTCGGCGGTGAGGAACGGCAGGTTGATGGTCGTCTCGGGGACGTTGGAGAGCTCGATCT
>CALKVR010000973.1 GCA_938004815.1 uncultured Polyangiaceae bacterium
GGAGCAGCTTCGCAACTCCCGCGAGCTGACGGCGGAGTTCGAGTACCAGCGATCTTTGCAGCGATCCATCGCCGAGCAGACGGGGCCCACGATGCCAGAGAAGATCAGCGTGCTCTTTCTTGCCGCTAACCCGCTCGACACGCAGCCGCTCCGGTTAGACGCCGAGGTCAGATCCATCACCGAGAAGTTGCGGATGTCGGAGCATCGCGACGCGGTCGAGTTGATCTCTCGATGGGCCGTTCGAACCACGGACGTCCTTCAGCACCTGAACGAGCACCGACCAGAGGTCATCCACTTCAGTGGCCACGGGGGCAGTGATGGTTCGCTCTGCTTCGAGGGTTCGGACGGGCAGGCGAAGGATGTCGCGGTGGAGGCGATCGCAGCGACACTTGCGAGCGCCGGAGACGACGTCGTGGTTGTGCTCTTCAACGCCTGTTTTTCGGCTGCACAGGCACAGGCGGCGGTTCGCCACATCCCCGTGGCCATCGGCATGTCCGACGAACTCGACGACGAAGCGGCCAGCGTCTTCGCGAGCCACTTCTACTCCGCCATCGGCTTCGGCCACTCGATCAAGAAGGCGTTTGAGCAGGCGCAGGCCGCGCTACGCCTCGATGGGCAGGACGATGCGGACATCGTGTGCCTGTTTCTCCGCGATGGCAGCGACGAGGAAAGGATCCTTGTTGGTCGCCCGTGTCGGGCCCAGCCCCTCGGGGACCCCTGACACGACGATCGCCCCGTACAGCTTGGAGGGCCCTGCAACGCATCTCTAACAACAGACCGTGTTATGTGTTATGCGTTGCCGAGATGCAAAACAACGTAAGGGCGCTACGCGTGAAGGCGGGCTTGACGCAGACGCTTCTCGCTCAAGAGATCGGCACCAGTCAGCAGCAGATCCATCGGATCGAACAAGGCCAGGCCGCGAAGCTCGATTTGGCGCTTCGCATTTGCCACGCGTTCAAGACTCCCATGGAGAAGGTGTTCCCCAAGACTCGTACCACTCTCCGCAAGCTCGAGAAGTCCTCTCCGAGCGTCCTCGGCCCCATCTTCAGCGATCCCAACGTGCAGGAAGTACTCGGAAAGAACGGGATCGATGCGGACCCCGTTAACTGGTTCTTCAAGCTGCAGCTGTCCAACGGGATCACCCGCGTATACAGCGTGGCTGGGCCCGAGCGGCACCGACTCGCCCGAGCCTTACGCGCGAATACCACAGCGGCCGATGAGGTCAGCTTCCTCGTGTTTGAGACGGATTGTGAGACCGTGGCGCTCAACCGCCGCGCGCTTGCCTACGCCCATCTCCTTTTCGAACCGATGCCGACTGAAACAGGGGGGGAGCCCGGACGAGCGGTGACCGTCTACTTCGTGAACCACACTGAGCCGCTGGTGCTCGGAATGCTCGTGGACGAACGTCCAGAACATCCTGACGATCCCGATCCTGAGGAGGCTCAGCTCGCCTGCCTCATCGGCCGCATGCAGGGCTACGTGGGAAAGGACGACCTCTTTGAATTGGAGGACGAAGATGGGGAGGTGGCCTTCATGCGCGCGGACAGCGTGGCTCTCATGGAGATCCCCAAGGAGCTTACCCACGGCCCAGCCGAAGATGATGAGGAGGCGGATGCCTAGATCGAGATCAGGTTCGCGGCTCGATGCGACTATCGGTCGCGCCGCGGGCCGACCCACCAAAGACGGCGTCGACAATTCCGGCCAGCATCGTGATTGCAGTCTCCGCGTCTGGCACCTTGATCTCGCGGAAGTATCGACCCTCGAACAAGAAAAACTTCATCTTCAGCTCGGGAGCAAGCTTCGACCAGGTCATCATCGCCTGCCGATCGGCGTCAGAAGGCCCCATCTCGGTCTCGATCGCCCTAGCGATGAAACGGCGCAACGGGTTCTTGGTGTGGTTGTGCAGAGCCAACACGTTGGTCTTGAGGCCAGCGGCTACACGGCGCTGAAAGATCGGCAGCACAAGGTCTGCAGGCAGCCGAACGGCCGTCGCTGTTCCTCGGGTGGCGGCCAATGCCGCGTAGCGCTTCGAGCCCTCGGACCAGGCGATCACGGAGACCTCATGGTCCAGCTTCCGCCGAACGCGGTCGAAGGCACCCAAGATGACATCCTCAGGAACGGTACGGGTCAGCCGGACGGTCTTGCCGGCGCCGGCGGACTGAGTGATGGCCCGAATCACCATCCCCTCGTCCTCGGTCGCGGGCCCGCGTTCAAAGTAGAACTGCTCTTCGACCTCTTCAGCCGCCATGTTGTACATGACCGTACCGCCGAGCTTCACGAGCCCATGAAGGAAGTCCTGATGCCGCATTGTGGCGTCGAATCTAATGCTCGAATGCGCAGGGTCAACGGGTTCGGCAGGGTTAGCCAAACGCCAGTCGCTTAGCTTCCCGGCGGCGCTCCTCGAACTCCGCTTCGATCATGCCAGCCAGCCTAGGCAAAACGATCGGTCGCAGAGCGACCCCTCCCCTCGCGCTGCCCACGACAACGTCACGGACTTCGACGCGCGCCTCGGTCGCGTGCTCGGACTCGGTTGGGTAGAGGATGACCGCGATGTCCTCGCCAGCGCCGCTCATGGCGTACACGGCGAGTTGGTAGAGCATGTCGCGGGGGAGGCTCTTCTCCCAGAGGTCGCGGTATTTGGCGTCGAGGAGGATGGACTTGCGCTGCTTGCGGGTGACGGCGAAGTCGGGCCGGGGTGCAGGTGCGCGGCGGCCGTGGGGGTTGGCGTCAGGGGCGTAACGGAGCAGGCCGGTGAGGGCGCGTTCGTCAATGACGTGGCAGTCGGGCAAGTGTTCGCGAAGCCAGCGGCCGATGAGGGCCTGGAAGAAGCGGTTCATGTCGAATAGGAAGCCGGGCAGGCGCACGGTGGTGTCGTCGTCGAGGGTGATCGCTTGGCCGTCGAGAATGAGGGCGATGAGCTCAAGCGCGGGGGCGGCGGCGGCCTCTAGCCGCGTGAGCCCGCGTTGGACGGCTGCGAGCCGTGCCCGCGTGAGCGGCGCCGACTCAACTTCGAGGGCGAGGCGGTCCGCGAGCCGGCGAAGGGCGATGCGGAGCGTGCGGTCACCTGCGATCTCAGCTGCAAGCTCCAAACCCGCCTTCATGACCTGAAGTAGCGGGTGGTTCGCCGACCGGGGGTGATGCCGGCAGGGCAGGGTTCTGCTCGGACCCGCTCGGCGGGCAAGCGCGCCGATCTCGATGCGGCCACGGGGATGGCTGAGCTCCTCGCTGCGCTCGACGTAGCGGCGCGGCAGCCCTCGCGCGAGGAGGTCCGTCACCTCCCCAAGCAACTGCGCTGCCAAAAGGTCCGGCAGCAGGGCACCGCTCGTCGAGAAGGAGGTACTGCCCTCACGAATCACGTCGCGGAGGCCGTACGCGTAGCGCACCAGCGCAAGAAGCGACTCCTTCGCCAGCTTGGGCTCGATCGTGACGACGAGCGAGCCGATCTGGACGCGGCCGACAAACGAGGTCGATGTGACACGAAGCCCCGCCGCGAGCTCCTCGATCGTGAAACGTCCAGCGCGCGCAAGCTCCTCTGCAACCCGCCGTGACTCAGCACCGTCGAGCCGCACGCCTGCGAGTGCGGTACCGCCATCCGGCCTGACGGTTTCCCACTCTCGTAGGTGCAGCTCGATCACGCGGAGGCGCTCTCCGACAACGGGGCGTCGTCGTCGTCTGCGTCCTCTGCACCGCCAGCGTCGGCATCCGCCGCCGCCTTCGTCGTGACGAGGCTCGGGAACGCCTGCAGGATCGCATCCTGAAGCGCGTCGTACCGTTCGGGCTCGAACAGCTCGACGTCGATTCGCTTCTTGGCACGCTGAACGATGCGATTGCCCAGGATGCGCTCGAGCGCATCGAAGTCCTCGTAACAAACCTCCTCGAGGAGCGGGATCACGTCATCCCGCAAGACCTCAGCGAACCGCCCGATCTCACGGATAGGGGACGTGCCTTGCAAGAAGTACGCGTGCCCGACTCGCAGGTTGCGGGCGTCGCGCCCGGCGTGTTGGAGAATCTTGTCGTTCAGCGCGTCGAGCCACGCTTCGAGCGGGATCTTATCGATCCTGATCCCGCGAAACAGACTGGTGTCCGGCAACAGCTCGACGAACCCGAACCGTCGACGCAGCGCTGCGTCGAGTAAGGCGATCGAACGGTCCGCGGTGTTCATCGTTCCGATGACGAGTACGTTCTCCGGCACGGCGAACGCATCGCCGGAAAGGGGCAACGTGATGGGACGTCCGCGCTTGTCGCGCTCGATGACGGTGAGAAGCTCGCCAAAGATTCGCGGGACATCGCCACGGTTTATCTCATCGATGATGACCACGTAGGGCCGGCGCGGATCCGCAGCAGCCCTTTTGCACAATCTCTTCATGACGCCGGGCCGGAGCTCGAACGTTCCGCCCTCAGCCGGACGGTACCCCTCCAGGAAGTCTTCGTATCCGTAGCCCGGGTGGAACGAGACGAGCTCCAACGCGCGCAAACGTTCGAGCTCGGCGCGCTCCTCTTCGGTGAGCCCCGAGAACTCGCGCTGGAACCAGGCCCTCGCGACGATCTCGCGCGCGGCGACGGTGGCCCAATGGGTCTTTCCGGTACCCGGCGGCCCGTAGAGGATGACCTGCCGCTTTCGCGCGAGCGCCGCGTCGACTCGGGCGACGGTCTTCTCAAGAGGCGGCGGCGGAGCTGGCGGCGCCGGTTTGCGTACCAAGAGGGGGGCAGGCTCCACCCCGACAGGCTTCTGCGGTTGGCTGTCGCCAGCCCGAGTGGTCGCGACGACGCTCTTGCCAAGCAGGCGGCCCTCGATCTCGATCAAGTTCAGCGGATGACGCCGGAGCTGAACGAACGTGGTGAGCAGGCCTTCGCTCTCAGGCAACTTCCACGGCTCCCCAACCAATTCCCAAGTCACGCGCCTTCTGTGGGGGGCCCCATGTCCCTCCACGTACTCGTAGCCGCTTGTTATCCGCCCGACCCCCAGGACAGAAGCGCCGTCCATGGCGACGATGAGGTCGCGCTCCTGCGCCCCCCGCACGAAGGCGTAGACCTCGTTGGCCTTTCGCGAGAGCACGCTCGGGTCATTGGGGTAGTAGCGTTCGAGGCGAGCGCGGATCAGCTCCTTTCCGCCCTTGGTCGCCTCCACGTCCACGAGCGAGCCCGTCCCGTCCCAGCCGATCGCGGCAAAGCCGCTTGTACGCATCTCCTCCCAGATGCTGTGTTCGCCGATCTTCGTTCCGACCCGCCAGGTCGCGTACGGAGCACCGTTCACGTGGACGAGCACGCGCATCAGCTCGAGCAGCGTGATCCCGAGCTGCTTGGCGACCCCTACGAACACGCCCACGTCCTCGAACCGCCCCTTGTGCGCGAGCTTGAGCAGTCGCCGGAGATTGTGCTCCCGATACTCCTCCACATGGAACGGGTCGATGAGGTTCGGGAACCACATCGCCAGCACCTTGTGACCCCAGGCCGTGTTCACCAGCGAGGGCGCTCGCGCTGCAATGTCACGCTGCAGCGTCGCGTAGCTCACTCGCTCTGGGCTTCCGGCGCTCGCCAGGAAGCGTGCTGCCGCGACGAGCTCGTCGCGCTGCGTGCGTGCCCGCGCGATCGCTTCCTCCGTCTCGAGGCGATGCTGGTGCAGCGGCGTACCCCCCATCCAGGCGCCGGTCTCCGCCGACTGGTAGATGCCGAACTTGAGCGCGCTGCCACCCGCGATGCTTCCGAACGTGGAGGTTGCAAGCTCCTCGTCCTCTTTGAACTCCAGCCAGTAGACCAGGCTGTCTTTGCTCTCGCCGCGACCGTGCAGCCGGGTGAGCAGCGTCGTTCCGTCGAGCCCCGCAAGGACGTCAGGCCCGAACCGTTCGCGGAAGCGGGCCAACATGGCCGCGACCTGCTCGCGCGTGGGGAACGCCCCCTCGCTGCCCAGCTTCTCGTACGCCTCGCGAAGGCGGCTCTCGAGCACGAGACCGACACGCGCCGCCGAGGCCTCTTCGAGCGACGCCTCGATCTCGGCGGGCGCGTCTTCCGGCTGCGGATCTTCGTCCTCGTCCTCACCGGCCGCTCGCTGCTCGCGGTACTTCCTCCCCACAGTGGCCAGGATTGCGTTCACGTCGACGGTTCCTGCCGCGCGTCCATGGTCGGTTACCGTCCACTGCCCTCGCTCCGGGTTCGTTACCAGACCGGCCTTCTTCAGCCACGTCCGTGCCCACGCAATCCGATAGGCAACTTCGCTCCGATCGGGGTTGTCGGCCTCGTGCGGGATGCGCAGCGTCTCCTCCGGGATGGCCATCCGTGCGATCACGCGACGGTCCAACTCGTCGATCGGGAGCGGCGAGGGACTTTCCCGGAGAACTTCGAGCATGGGGTTCATCGTGGACTGGAATGCGGGGATGCCACTCATCGCTTATCTCCAACCATGCTCACGATGTCCTCGGAGGATGCGCCACACGCGGGTCGGCCGGCGGCGGGTCCAACACGGTCTGGTAGGGCTTCCCTGTTGCGGCCGCCTGGGCCATCGCGTCATAGCGCGCGAGGATGAGGTTCTTGGTCCGGAAGTACCCGTGCGCCTCCACGTCGTGACGCTTCACGATCGGGAAGGTCTCCATCACGTAGTCGACGTCGTCACGGGGCAGGCCGTAGAGATGGAAGAACGCCGCATCAAGCTCGGCACGCAGGAGCGCGCGGCGCTCCGGATCCCAACGGAAGGGGGGACCGGCGTAGCCGCAGTCCTTCGCGAAGGGCTCGAGGTCCCAGGCGGTGTAGGTGAGTTCGAGGTTGTTGCGCTGGATGAATCCGCCCGCCGACTCGCCGAACATCCAGAACCCATCGAAGGACTCGGGACCCAACGCCGCCAGCTGCTCGAACGTCGATTGAGGAAAGCTCGGCTGCGACAGCTTGGATCTGGCGACAAAATCGTAAACGAAACTGTTGTAGAGCGATTCGAGGAGAAGCAGCCCTGCCGCATCCGGCCCGCTCGTGATGATAAACCCATACGAGGCTGGTCCCCACGGCAGGATGCAGGCCACTACGGTCCGCTCGTCGCCCGCGCGCGCGACCCGCCGGTACCCGAGCAAGCCGGTGCGACACAGTCCGCGACGTCGCCCCAGCATCTCGACCGCATCCGGTGTGGGAACCCAGTTGTTGGGCTCAACCTGAAAGCCGGGGTCAAGCAGCTGCGAGTCGGTAACCGATACAGTCTCGCCGTTGGGCTCTTGAGCGAAGCGATGATTGAACTGATGTCCCAGCCTGCCTTCGTAAAGCGGCAGCATCTGGTCCTGGCCCTTAACGAAGACGTTCCCCTTGAGCGTCCAGCCTTCGGACTCGAGCTCTGCGCGAGTCCGGAATAGGTGCGAGTCGTTCGACATGTGAAACATAGTCGACAGCTTCACGCCCCAGGCGTTCGCCTCCGGCTGGCCGTCCCGGGCCTCGCGAAACAGGATGGGGACCCGTCGATAGATTCCTTTGGTGATCTGGGCATCCCGATGCGTCCGAAAGATCGGGCAGGTGCGGGTGTTAGGATTGATGAGTGCGATATCCTCGGGCGTCAGCTCGAAGACGCGCTCGGCATCCTTCAAGTGAGACACGGATCGCAGGCCAAACGCGAAGGTCGCGCGCTCGGATCTCCCCAACGTCAGCAGACAGAATTTGAAACGGGCGTGACCGATGTCGCCGAAGAGCTCCCCACCGCTCTGAAAGTCGAAGAGGCAGACGAGGTGCTTACCGTCAACGATGGCCTGGAAGTACTCCTTCGTCGTGTCATCCGTTGCGATCCCACTCGGCACGATAAATCCCGCGCGCCCGGTCGATCCGGTGAGCGCGCGATCGAGCTCGGCGAAGACGGAGTAAGTGTTCACGTCACCCTTCCCGCATAGCGGGAACCGACCGCTCCGTCGCAAGAGATGGCTGTTCCCTTCAGCCTCGCGCGCAGCGGCCTCGTAGGCGCGAGCAATCGCGTGGAGCGCGGTACCCGCGTCGGCCTCACGGATCTGTTTGATCAGCCGCTCGCGCGCGGCGGCTGTGGGAGCCTGGGCGATCTCAGGGAGGCGCTCGGCGAAGAATTCCTTTTCGACCAGCTTCACCTTCTCCCACGGCGGGTTTCCAAGCACCACATCGAAGCCGCCTTCCCAACCACACGGATCGCTCTCGTCCACGAGCTGCTTGGGCCTGAGGATGTGGGGGAAGGCGAGGTGCCAATGGAAGAAGCCGTACTGGTCTCGCAGGCGGGTAACCTCGGCGCGTAGCTCGGCGGAGGCACCCCCGGGCTCCTGAACCAGCCGGCGGTAGGTGGCCTCGGTCGGGCACAGGTCGCGGATCGCGCTGACTTCTCCGCGCTCGGTCGCTTCTTTGCGCCACACGAAGGCGGCGCACCAAAGGTCCGCAAGGAAGCGCGCGGAGTCGAACGCGCGGCTCCCGACGAGCTCGGTGTAGCGCGACTCCTTTTCGCGGACGGCGGCGAGACTGGCGTCGCTTGCGGCGTCGACGAGGCGGGCGACCTCTCCGAGGCGCACGTAGGTGGATGGCGGCGGCGCGGAGAAATCGATGGCGATCTCGGCGCGCTCGTTGCGGTTCTGCCGCTTGATGGCGCTCGCGACGCGCCTGTCGTCGCCCTCGAGCGGCTCGAAGGCCTCATCCGGGATGCCGCGGGCAATGAGTGCCGGTGTCGCACCGAGCAAGGCGTTCCCCTGCTGAATGTGGGCGTCGAGAAACGATAGCGGTCGCCCCGGCTCGAGTGCCTCGATCCAGAGCGATACCTTGCAGAGCTCGACTGCCATCGGGTTCAGGTCCACGCCGAAGAGGCAGCGACCGACGACGTCGCGCATGGCCGATCTGCGGTCGTGGGGTGAAGGCTCCTCATCGGGGTGTCGGATGCGAGCCAGACGCTCGGCCAGGCGCCGAGCCGCGGCGACCAGAAAGTGCCCCGACCCGCACGCCGGATCGACGACGCGCAGCGCGAGGAGCGCGGTCTCGGCCTCGGCCTGCGACTTTCCACTCGTGGCCGCGTCGACGACGGGGTCGAGCGCCGTGTCGAGCAAACAGTCGACGAGGGAGGCGGGGGTGTAGTAGCTGCCCGTCGTCTTGCGCTCGTGTCCGGCGGCACTGGAGAGCTCGAACGTGCCGGCGTCCACGTCGAGGACGGGGTGCAGCTCGAGCAAACCCTCGTACACACTGCCGAGCTCTTGCGCGCCGAGGTTGCGGTAGGAGATGCGGAGGGTGCGTTTGCCCTCGGTCAGCTCTCCGAGCGCACGTAGCGCGGCGAAGAGGTGACGATTCGAGACCATCGACCTGCCCACGTGCGGGAGCTCCCATGGATCGAAGAGGCGGGAGCCGAGGGCCGGGAGCCCGAGCGCTGGCTCGCCCTCCCACAGCCCTCCGAGGACGAGCCGGAGCTGATGCCAGCTGTCCGCGTGGGCACCGCCGATGGCGCGCGAAGCGAGCGCTCGGAGGCGCTCGGTCGAATAGAATCGTGTGTAGCGCTCACGCACGTCGGCAGGGACCGAGCTCGGCAGGAGGGCGTCACGGTCCTCGGCGACGAAGAGAAACAGGATGCGGTAGACGAGGCGGAGCAGCTCGCGAAAGTAGTCATCCTTCGAGAGCCAGCCGCCTTTGAGCGCCTCGCGGAGGGCCAGGTTCTCGGGATGCTTCAAGAAGCCTGCTCCGAGCTCCGAGATGGCCGTCTCCACGCCGGTCCGCAACCGATCGAGGGCCCGGACCCCCTCTTCCTGTCCGGTCTTGAACCAGCGTTCGAGCCAGCAGGCCTCGGGCTTGGCCTCCTCGAAGCGGCTGTGGTGGCAGAGCGCAAAGAGCAGCGCGAACTCGCCGTAGAGACCGCCGTCGAAGACGCGCTCGAGATCGAACTCGACGTACGCGGCGGAGCTCAGGCTCTGATGGTCACGCAAGAGGCGCACGACGAGACCGTTCGAGACGATCCCCCACAAGCTCGCGTCGCTGCGGTTCAGCAGGTCTTGCACGAGGCCGTGAGGCGATGTCCGCACCCCGCCCTGCCCCGGGCCGGCGGCCGGGCGCTTGTCGATCGAGACCCTCGCGCCGACCAGGTGGATCGGCACGTGCCCCCACGCGTGCGAGATGGGCAGCGCCGCTCCCTCAACCCGAAAAGCCTCGCCTGCAACGGCGAGCGGCCCCCATCCGAGCTCCCGAAAGAGAGGCAAGAGCCAAGCGTCTTGCGTGAGCACGGTCGCGAAGTCGTTCTTGGTAAGGCGCCCGAGCTTGAAGCGGAACGCGCGCCAGATGGGCTGCAGCGCCGTCCAGGCGCGACTCGCTGCTTCACCCAAAGGGACGTCGTAGTGGTAATCGGCCGCTGTCAGGCCGGGGAGCTTCGGATCCTGTCGGACGATGCGCTCGAGGAGCTCCGGGTGCAGCAGGCCGCCCTCGGTCGTAACCGATGAGAGGACGGCGCTCACGCGCCACCTCGCGCCGGGCCAGTGGCGCTGGCATCGGGCAGGAACACGTAGACGCCCAGAAGATCCACCGGCTCGTGGACGCGGACCCCGAGCCCCCCGAGCGATCGACCGAGGGCGCCTCCCTTGGTCGCCTCGCGCACGCGGCGGTGCGCGTCGAGGAGCGCGGCCCCGCGAGCTTGTACGCGCGCGGAGAGGCTTTCACGGATCGCAGGGAGACCATCCAGGATGCGCGCGAGCTGCATGCGGGCGGCGTCCGGCTCGACGTTGGCTGAGGGAGCGACGTCGAAGAGCGCTTCGGCAGCGGCATCCTCGAGCCAGACCGCCTTGTCGGGCGCGCCCGTGAACGCCGCCACGAGCAGGTCCTCGGCCAGAAGCTCCCGCGCCTGCCCCTTGGTGTCCTTGCCCTCGAGGTGACACCGAAGACGCAGGAGAAGAAGCGTCGTCCGGGTCGCGACGTCGCGTGTCCGAATGACCGCGGCGCGACGCGCGAGCCGCAAGTCGGCGGCGTGGACCGGATCGAGGCACGCTTCGAGCGTGAAGCGCGCGAGCGACTCGACGAACGGGTGCGTGCGCGTGAGCAACACCCCGGCGGCCGGCGGCTGCCCCGCGAACACGACGTGCTGCACGTTGGGCCCACCGAGCGCGTCTTGCGTCGCCGCGGGTAGGCCGCGCAGATCGACGACCTCGACCGCGCTTTCGGCTCCTGGCCCATCGGGGAGGTGCGCGAGTGGGGCGCCGAGCGCGGCCATCGTGGTGCGAACGAAGCGCGCAACGTCCCTCTCACCTCCGAGGACCCGCCGCACCTCGACCAACTCTCGGAATAGCTCGTCGTTTACCACGCGCTCCAGCGCTTCGTGGGCGAACAGCGACCGCACAGCTTTCTCACGGGCTTCGGCCTCCTTCCAGATGGGCTCGCCATCCGCTCGTGCCGCACCGAAGAGATCCAATTGGAGCCCGGTCGCGGCGAGATCGCCGTACCCGAACAGCTCGAGCTGCTCGGTGGTTGGGTTCTCGAGAATGCCGGCCGAGCCGAGGAGCGCGCGCTCGAGCGTCTCGACGTCACCGGGGACGGGCACGGCCACGCCGAGATGCTTCCGGATGGCTTCGTGCTTTCGCAGGATGACGTCGAGCACGAGCTTGTCGATGGGATCGTTCTTGCCGAACATCGTGAGCGCGCGCACGACCGGTACCGTCTGACCGAAGCGGTCGACGCGTCCCTCACGCTGCTCGTGTCGGGTCGGGTTCCAAGCCAGATCGTAGTGAACGACCGCATCGAACAGATGCTGGAGGTTGATGCCCTCGGAGAGACAGTCCGTCGCCACGAGAACCCGTGACGCCCCCCCGGCGAGTGACGCCACCCGTGCCTCTCGCTCTTCATGCGGCAGCGTGCCATCCACGACCACCACCGCCGCCCGCCTGAGCTTCGCGCCCAGCGCTTCGCCGAGGTACCGCGCCGTCTCGATGAACCGGCAAAAGACGATCGGGTGGCGCCCCTCGTCGATCAGCTGTTTGACGGCCTTCAAAAGCGCGGCGAGCTTCGCGTCCTCGGCCCCCGCAATGGCATCGGCCTCGGCCGCAAACGCGAGGAACCGCTTCGACAGCTCGGACGATGGCGACAGCTCGTCCGGCTGCGCGCCCGGCGCGACATCGAGCCCCTCGGCGGGCTCCTCGTCGAGATCGAAGAGCAGTCGCTTGCCTGCTTCGGCCGGGCCGGCCTCATCATCGGCCGTGGCGAGCTCGCTGCGCCGTCGCAGCGTCGCCGCCGCTGCTCGGGGGCTCGACGACAGCGCGCGCAAGAGGGAGAGCACGCTCCACCACCGCACGCGGGCGCGCCGCTGGTCGAGCCCGGGCTCTGTCACCAGCTCACGACAGAACCCTCGTATCTCATCGAAGAACCGGACCTGACGTGGCTTCAACGTGACCGGGAGCTCGGCCGTCTCGCGCTTGGGAAACGCGGTCTCGGCGTCCATGTACTTCTTGATGTCGCCACGGCGGCGCTGCACGAGGTGCCGGGCTATGGCCTCGCGCTTGCGGCGGTTCTTCTCGCCCGTGAGATCTTCGGGCAAGTCCTCGAAGGCAGGGTCGAGGAGCGTCAGAAGCGACCGAAATGCGCTCCGATCGCCGCTGTGCGGCGTGGCCGTCACGAGCACCAGGTGGCGAGCCGCGTCCTTCGCGAGATGGCGCAGCAGGCCGTGCCG
>CALKVR010000974.1 GCA_938004815.1 uncultured Polyangiaceae bacterium
GTGCGTAGACGACGGCATTGGTGGGAAGTTCCGGAGAGGCCATGCTGGCGCAAGATACAACCGCCACAGCGGCTGAGACCAGCGACGATCCGGCGTGACGCGAAATTGTTACTCGGGCGCGCCTTGCTCGTACTCCATCCAAGCGCCCTGCTTGAGCTGCGCCTTCTTTCGCCTGAAGTTCAGGCGGTGCCACAGGACACGCACGGGGTCGGTCATCGCCCAGAGCGGCTCGGTGTCGATGTCGATCTTGTGCAGCCATATCGCTAGGCGCCGGATGCGGCCGATCTCGAGCCGAAATTTGCGGTCCGACGGGCGGTCGAGCGCGAGATCACCCTCGATGCTCACGTCGCCGACGCTGACCTTGCCGCGCTCGATCGCGAGCTTCAGCAGCGGAACCGCTTCGGGTGCAAAGCCCATCACCCGGGCAGCGACCACATCGAGCGCGAGCACGTCGGAGCCCGCGAGGAGCATGTCGGTACGCACCGGGTCACCGCGTCTCGTGCTCTCTCCCTCGAGCCCGACGGTTCCATCCACGAGCGTCGCGCACGGAATGAGCTCGGCCAGCTCGATGAGCTTCTCGCTCAGCCGGCCGTGGTACTTGCGCCGATCGACCGGCAAGATCCCGAACAGATTCTTCGTCGCGCAGGAGATGACCGCGTGGCCATGGGTGTGGAAGACCGGCGTGTTGAGGAGCTGCACCTCTCGTAGGGCGGTGGGCAGCTCGCGCGCGTCGCGCGGGAGGCGCTCGTAGGAAAGGAACGGCACCGCAAACGGCCGCAGCACCTCGTCGAGGCCCGTTTTCTCGGCCATGTCCTCGGCGCGGAATTCCGGGAGGTCGCCTTCGACCACCGTGACGAGGCGAAATCCTCTGTCGCGCAACACCGAAAGCAACGCGCGAAGAAACCAGTTCGATGTGTTTGAGCCCGGGTAGGCGATGTTGAAGTTGCCGTTGACCTTGATCCACGTCGGGCGGGAGGGGTCGAGCGCCCCTAGCGACGGATGAGCGAAGCAGCGCTCGATGTCGGCGCCGAGGGTCTTGGGAGATGTAGCGAGGGCGAGGACCGAGCTCATGCGATGTGCTTTCCTGCAAGGAGATCGTCGTACGCCGCGGTGACTTTGTCGACGGCCCGCCGAAGGTCGAAGCGGGCCAGCGCATCCTGACGCGCTTGGTTGCCCATGTGATGACGCGCGTTCGTGTCACGGGCCAGCTGAATGAGCCCCTCGGCGAGGGCGTCGGGATCCTTTACCCGGACGAGCAGGCCCGTCTCTCCGGGGAGCACGACCTCGCGGCAGCCGCGGATGTCGGTGGCGAGGAGCGGCCGGCCCATGGCCGCGCCTTCGATCAAGACGCGCGGCATCCCCTCTCGCCAGGACGCAAGGCCGACGATATCCGCCGCGTGGAAGAGCTCGGGCATGTCACGGCGCTCCCCGAGGAAGAGCACGCCGCCCCGTTCTGCGGCTTGCACCGATGCTGCCGACGGCGCGTCGCCGCGCTCCGCGTCGTCGCGACCCGCGACGGCGATGCGGACACCTGCGTGACGCACACGCTCGGATGCGGCGTACAGCTCTTCGAGACCCTTCTCACGGACCATGCGACCGGCGAACACTGCGAGCACCTCGTCCTGGCGAACCCCCATCGATGCGCGGACTCGCTCGCGCGTGCCTGGCGGGATGCGCGCAGGGTCGAACCTCGAGAGGTCGGTCCCGTTCCCGATCACGCGGATCTTCTCTTGCGGCACGACGTTCATGCGGACGAACGCGTCGTGGTCGGCTCGAGATTGGGCGAGGATGAGGTCGGCGCGAACGGAGGCGAGCCGCTCGAGCACAGCGTTCGCCGTCCGCTTCGGCTCGGGGCTGTCCAACGCCCACGTAATGCCGTGGATGGTGTGCAGGACCACGGGGACGCGCACAGCCGCTGCGAGCACCCTACCGATCAAGCTGACCTTGAAGTTGTGCGTGTGGACGATGTCGAACCGCTCGCGCACCAGCGTGCGTACCAGCTCGGCCATCCCCTTCACGTCGCCGACCGGGTCGATGCGCCGCGTGAAGTGCGTTGGGAGCCATCGGTAACCGTGGGCCGCGGCGCGCGCAACTTCGGGACCCTCCGGGGTCAGGTACGTGACCTCCCAACCGCGGTCGCGAAGCGGAAGCACATACGGCAGCGAACCGGGAATGCCCTGATCGGACGAGAAGAGATGCGCGAGGCGAATCCGGCGAGCCACCACCGCCTGACGTAGCACGGTCGTCATTCTCCCGCGACGGTCCGACGTGGTAGATGACGCTCGTGCTCCGGGCGCTCTTCTTCGGCGATGTCCCGCACCGTCTAGCGGGTGCTCAGAAGAGCTTGCTGCTGTCGCTCTCTCGTCTGGCCGCGCACGGCGTCGAGCCCGTGGTCGCCTTCCCCGCGACGGGGCTCTTCGAACAGGCGTGTCGCGGCGCCGGCCTTCGCGTGCGGATCGTCGACTCCCCGCCGGCGTTCCAAAGCTTCGGCAAGGCGCTGATGCGGATGTCGGTGACGCAGCAGCTCGACGTCATCGTTCGGCAAGCGCTGCCGTTCTCACGCCAGTTGGCGCGGGTTGCCGAGGCGGAGGGTGCGGCGGTCATGCACTTCAACACGCCGCGCGGGATCACGATGGCTGGTGCAGCCGCGCGGTTCGCCGGCGTAGCAGCCGCCATGCACCTGCGCGGGGTCGCGGCCATTTCGCGTCACATCTGGCTCGCTTCGCAAGTGCTCGGTGACCGCTTTCTCCTCGTCGCCAAGGCCCTCGAGCGCGACTTCGCACCGAGTGTGCGATCCCGGGCATTCGTCGTTTACAACGGTGTTCACACCCCCGAGCTGATCGACAAGGACGAGGCTCGTCGCCTCGTGGCCGAGCGGATGTCGGCAGCCGGTCTGACCCTGCCCGCTGATCGGCCGATCGTGGTCTCGGTATCTTCTCCGACGCCGTTCAAGGGACTTCACCACCTCGTGCGGGCCGCCGAGCTCTTGCGCGATCGCGGGACCGACGCGTCGTTTTTGTGCGCCGGCGCCGGCAGCGGCGAGCCCTACGAAGCGTGGTTGCGCGAGCGTATCGTCTCGAGTGGTCTTTCAGAGCGCTTCCTGATGCTCGGCTTTTGGGATGACGTGCACCTCCTCCTTTCCGCCGCCGATCTGACGGTGCTCCCGTCGGTGCAAGACGAGACCTTGGTCATGGGTGACAGCACGCTCCGCGTTCGCGGCACCGAGGGGCTGCCTCGCGCGATCCTCGAGAGCTTTGCGGCCGCAGTGCCGGTGGTGGCGACGGACGTCGCCGGCGTGCGAGAGCAGGTCGATGACGGCGCTACCGGGCACGTGGTTCCGCCGGGAGACGCACAGGCACTTGGGGATGCGATCGGTGACGCGCTCCGGCGTACAGACTGGCGGCGGAATGCGGGTGCGGCCGGCCGTGAGGTCGTCCTCTCGCGCTTCACCATCGATGCGGCCGCTCGCGGACTCGCGGGGCATCTGAGCGACCTCGCGGACGCCCCGCCGTCAGCGGCGATCCGCGCAGGTCGACTCGCCGCGCTGACGGGTGATGTTCTTTGGCGCCGCGCGTAGCTACGTGATCACACGTCGCCCGAGCACGAACGCTTCAGCATACGGCCGCGTGATCACCTGCCCCCAGTACTGCGCGCGCGCGCGCAACGCTTCTAGCGATCGCGGATGCGGCGCGGGCCGAATCTCGCTCTCGTAGCACGCCATGGCTGCAAGCTTCTTGTCGATGGTCGAAGTCACGTCGACGAAGTAGTTGGGCACGAAGGCCGAGCCTGGATCCGGTGGCGCCCACTCGGTCGACGATGGCGTCTCGAACAGCAGCACCGTTCGAGGAAAATTCTCACCGATCGGCCGGACTGCCACCATCACCGCCTCCCCGACTACCCGGTGGTCGCGGTTCATGTCGCCCCAGTGGTGGGTGTAGAGTGTGTCGGGCCGGAGCTCGTCGATGTGCTTCTCGACGCGCTGGGTGACCTCGATCAGAGGAACGGTATCGAGGCGCTGATCGGGGAAGCCGAGGAACCGGATGTCCGCCAAGCCGAGTGTCTTCGCCGCTTTGCGTCCAGCGGCTTGCAGCTCGTTCTCGGCGCCCGCCTCGTATCGAGATGACGCGCCCTCCGAGACGACGATGGCAACCACCTCGTCACCCGCCTCGACGTGGCGAGCGAGCGTGGCGCCGAGGCCGAGCAGCTCGTCGTCGGGGTGTGCCGCAATCGCCAAGACCCTCATGTCGTTCCTCCTGAGAAGTAGAGCTTCGCGTCCGGCCCGAGGTTCAGCCAGGCGTCGAGCGCCGAAAGGCCGCGGGTCGCTTCCTCTGGCGCTTCGCGCCGCGGATAGGGACGAGCCTCGAACTGCTGAACGATGACCTCGATACCCGATGATGCGAAGTCGGCTTCGGCCAGGTAGGTAGCGCCCGTCCGGCCCGAGAGGTAGCCCGTGGCCCCCATCTTCCGGCAGATGTCGAGCACGAGGTCGGCCTTGTCTCCGTCGACGTCCATCGTCGATGCGCGGACCACCTCTTTGGGGTGCACCGCGAACGCGTCGAGCAACAGGTGCACGCTGGCGACCGTGGCGTCGACCATCCGTTCGTAGGTCGCGTGGAAGAAGGCTTCGAGCGCCGGGAGCGCGGCCTTGTAACCGGGAGCGCGACCGTAGGCGGCCTGCACCGTTTTCATGTGTTTGGTCGCCCAGCGCGGATCGGCGAAGCCGACCTCGTCGATTCGCTGCGGAAACTTGTGCGTGAACGGGATCGTCAGGATCGTTCCGCCGTTCGGGCCCAGGATCTTCGCGCGATGCTGGAGACTGGACCGGTCGAACTGGACGGAGTCGAGGAGCACGAGCGCGTCGACCTGACGCGCTTTGTCCAGAAAGCCGAGCCAGGGAAAGTACTCGGGCTGGTGGATCGCGATCAGCTTGCCGGGCACGCTCACCCGGCGTCGATCAGAGACCGCACGATCTCGACCGAGCGGCGCGCGTCGTCATCGGAGACCTGGGCATGCATCGGCAGGCAGAGCTGCCGAGAGAGAGCCCGCTCGGCCTTGGGCAGCGTCCCGGGCCCAGTACCGAACGCGTTGCGGAACACAGGCATCAGGTGGCAGGGCGGGCTGTACAGGGAGCCCAGCTCGATGGAGTGTGCCTCATACGCGCGCTTGCGGATGGCGTCGCGGTCGACGCCGTCGCGGAGAAGGACGGGATATTTGTAGTAGGCGGCGCGCAGCTCCGGGTGCAGGGCGGGCAGCGTGAAACGGTCGTCGCCCTTCAAGAGACCGTCATACAGCGAAGCCAGCGCCGTTCTTCGAGCGAGGAACTCGTCGAGGCGACGCAACTGAGCCGACGCGAGCACCGCGCGGATCTCGTCGAGGACCCAGTCGTTTCCCGCGTGCACGATCTCTTCGAGCGATGCGCCCTGTCCGTGATGCCGGAGCGAACGGGCTAGGTCGGCCAGGGAGTCGTCGTTGGTGGTGATGAGGCCGCCGACCCCGCAGGTGAGCACCTTGGTCGGATAGAACGAGAAGCAGCCGACGTCGCCGAACGACCCCGCCTCGCGGCCCCGGAGGGTGCTGCCATGCGCGTGGGCGCAGTCTTCGATCAGCCGGATGTTGCGGGTCTTGCACTCCGCGACGAGGCGGTCGAGGTCGCGGGGGATGAAGCCCGCGATGTGGACGACGATGACAGCGGCGGTGTTGGGCGTGATGCGTGAGATAGCATCATCGACGTCGATGCCGTAGTCGCGCTCATCCATGTCCGCGAAGACGACGCGGTTTCCCGAGGAGACCACCGCGTTGGCCGTCGCCACGAAAGTGTTGGTCGGGACGACGACGTCCTTGTCGCGGACGCCCAAGTGCCGGAGCGATATCTCGAGGGCAGCCGTGCAGCTCGACACGGCGATCGCGTGCTTCGTGCCGACACGCTTCGCCCAAGCTGCCTCCAGCTCACGCGTTTTGGGGCCGAGGATCAAGCGACCGCCGCGCAGCACCTCACCGATTTCGGCGAGGACACCCGGAAGGTCTTCTTCCGGGAAGTAGGGGCGAGCGCCAGGGATGGGGGAACGGTTGACGTCGTTCACGGTGTACCGGGTAGCGTATTCGATGCCGAGCCGATAGGCGGGATTCACACGGTGGCCGAAGGCGCGTTACTTCGAGGATGCGCGTTTTTCCGCCTGTTCCGTGAGGTACGAGACCGCCACGAACAGCCCGAGCGCAATCGCACCGGCACAGGTCCCGATGACGGCGCCGCCGATCGTCATGGCAACCGCCGCAGCGGCGCCAGCCAAACCGAGCACGACGTAGACGCGCCGAACGGCGCTGTGGGTCCATCCGGCCGTAACCAGCCGCTGAAAGAGGTGACGTTTGTGCGGGTGCAGCCAGTCTTCGCCCCGGACCATGCGCATCACGATCGTGTAGGTCGCGTCCCACATGAATGACCCCATCGCAAAGACGGCGGCGGGGAAGGGGACCGCACCCTCGCGGGGCATGGCGAGCGCAACGGCCAGCCCGCCCAGCAGGGCACCGATGAAGAGAGCACCTCCGTCGCCCATGAAGATGCGCGCCGGCGGATAGTTCACGGCGAGGAAGCCCGCGCATGCCGCGGCTGCGAAGATGCTGGTCCACCCCGAGGCAGCGTCGCCCGGGCCCAGCCACCCGACCAGCGCAAGCGTGAAGAAGAACGCGACGCCACTTCCGGCTGCGAGGCCGTCCATCCCGTCCATGAAGTTGTAAACGTTCGATGCCCAGATCAGCCACAGCACCGTAAACGGGTATGACGCTGCGCCCAGCTCCAGCGCGCTCGGACCGGGGAGGGCGATGGCCTCGATCCGTGGGCCCAGGGTTACGAACGCCATCGCGAGCAGTCCCTGGATGCCGAACTTCACGCGCGACCGCAGGGGTCGATAGTCGTCGACGATCCCGAGGATGCCGTTGGCCAGCGCAAAACCGAGGATGAGCAGGAGCGTGTCGCGGCGGTCGGGCGCAAACGCGCTCACCCATCCGGCCCCTGCTGCGCTGATCGCGAACGGCATCGCCAGACCCCCGCCGCGTGGCGTCGGTGCCTGGTGGAGCCGCCGCGCATCCGGGAGGTCGATCCGGGCGAGCCTTCCCGCGTTGCGGATCAAGAAGACCGCGACGGCCAGTACGGCACCCCCGACCGCGCAAGCGAGCGCGACGCCCGCGACGGTCGGGCTCACGCCGCACCTCCGAACGTCTCGTGAAGGGCCCGGTCGAGCGTGCGCGGGACTTCGTACGAAAGCAGGCGATCGAGCGCCGCACCCGAGAACGTCGTCTCCTCGACCAGCTTGTCGACACGTCGACGCCAACGGGGGGAGCGTCCGAGCGCGCGCGTCGCTGCGTCGATCAACGTCCCAGCGGCCTGAAACGGGCGCAGGGGGACACGGTGCGGCGGCGGTCGACCAACGGCTCGAGCTATCGAATCGAGCAGCTCACGCTGCGTCGGGCTGTAGTCCACGAGATCAAAGGCTGCTTCCGGGATCGACGGGGTTGCGAGGATGCGCTCGATCCGCTCGCCCACATGCGGTGCATAGGCCATCGACTTTCGATTCGAGCCGTCGCCGAGCACGACGCCACCCCAGGCGCGTACCTGCTTCGCAAGCACGGCCAGGTTACCGCGGTCGCCGTCCCCGAAGATCAAGGAAAGCCGCAGGATGACACCGCCCGCATCGAGGAACGGTCGCTCCCCGAGCAGCTTGCTCCGGCCGTAAGGCGTGTCAGGGCACGGCGCGTCGCCCGTGGTGCGGCCCGAACCGTACACGGCGACCGAGCTCGCGTAGACCATCCTGCGAACGCCGGCTCGCGCGGCGGCGTCTGCGACCCGCCGCGATCCGCTGCCGTTCACCTCGACCATCCGATCGACTTCGGATGAGCTGCGCGGAACCACGTGCGCCGTTGCGGCCAAGTGAACGAGTGCGTCGACGCCCTCGAACAGCGATGCCGCTACCGCTGGCGTCCCGGCGTCGAACGCCCGCCAGCCGACCGCCGCGGGAAAAATCGACGGGCGCGTCCGCTGGGCGGCGACCACGTCGTGTCCAGCAGCCAGGAGGGCGCGCACGACCGCGCGGCCGACGCACCCGCTAGCGCCTGTCACGAGCGTCCGCACGCCGGCGTCACCCGAGCTTCAGAACGTTGCGAACTTCGTCGCTCACGAAGCCGACGTCCTCGTCCGTCATCCCCTGGTGCATCGGTAGCGACAAGATTTCGGAGAACGCGCGTTCGGCGACGGGAAACTGGCCACTGGCGGTGCCCCAGGTCTGCTGGAAGTACGGATGCAGATGCAGAGGCGTGAAGTGGACGCTCGTCTCGATGCCGCGCTCACGAAGCGCCACGCTCAGCCGGTCGCGACCGACCCGCTTGGGGTCCACCCGCACCACGAAGAGGTGATTGCCGTGCGTGTCCTCGGCGCTCGCCTCAGGCGGCAGCCGCAAGCCGTCGATGCCGGTCAGCCCCTTTCGGTACAGTGTCGCCAGCTCGCCGCGTCGTGCCTGCCACGCGGTGAGTCGGTCGAGCTGCACCAGCCCCACGGCGGCCTGCACGTCGTTCATCGGGTATTTGAAGCCAGCCTCCACTACGTCGTAGCGCCAGCTCGCTGCCTCGTCGCGGCGCCACGCGTCGCGGGACATCCCTTGCAGGCGGAGGGCTCGAGCGCGGGCGGCGAAGTCGTCACGCGACGTCGTGAACATACCGCCCTCGACGGTGGTGAAATTCTTGTTGGCGTAGAAGCTGAACGCGCCAGCGTCGCCGATGGAGCCGGCCGGGCGGCCGTGCCACTTGGTGCCGATGGCGTGCGCGTCGTCCTCGAGGAGCCCGAGACGATGCTTGTCGGCCAACGCCCGCAGGGTGCCCATGTCGCACGGCAGGCCGGCGTAGTGCATGCCCACCAGCACCCGGGTGCTCGAGCCGATCGCTGCCTCGACCTGGCTGACGTTCACGTTCATGGTGTCGTCGTCGATGTCCACGAAGATAGGCTTGGCGCCCGTGTGGATCGCCGCCAGGGCAGTCGCGGCGAACGTCATCACCGGCATCACCACCTCACCCCCGCGCGCGTCCATCAAGGTGTATGCGATGTGGAGCGCGCCCGTGCACGAGCTCGTCGCCACGGCGTGCTTGCAGGTAATCAAGTCGCGGAAGCGCTCTTCGAATTTGGCCGTCCGCGGCCCTGCGGCGATCCACCCCGAACGCAACGTCGCTGCGACCTCGGCGATCTCTTCTTCTCCGATCGACGGTTTTGCGAACGCAACGCGAACCGGTGCACGGGTGCTCATGTCGAAGCTCCTTGCAGCATCATCCTCACGAGCTCTGCGATGCCGGCGTCGTAGCTGATCTGCGGTGCCCAACCCAGAGCGTGGCTCGCGAGCGTGATGTCGAGACTCCGATCGGGCCAGCTCTTCCCTGGCGGCGGCGGCTTGCTGACCAGGGTCGGGCTTCGACCGGCGTTGCGTCCGGCCGCGAAGCTCCTTTCCGCCAGCTCGCCGATGCGAATCGGGTTTCCACCTCCGATGTTGATGACCGGCGGTAGCGTATCGTTCACATCCAAGGCGAGCGCGAACGCTCGCGCCACGTCGTCCACGTGTACGTAGTCGATGCGTTGGTCGCCCGTTCCGAAGATCGACAGCTCTCCGGAGGTGGCCGCCGCACGCGCGAACCGCTCGACCGCACCCTGCAGACCGAGATCGACACCCGCTCCGGCTCCGTAGATGTTCGCGATGCGCAGCGAGGTACCGCCCGCGAGCGCCACCCACGCGTGCTCGGCTGCTTCCTTGATGACCCCGTAGGGATCATCCGGCATCGGCTCGTCGGACTCGGCGTAGGGCCGCCCGTGGTCGCGGTTGGTTCCGTAAACCGCGATGGTCGATGCGAAGAGGAGCCTCTTTACCCCGCGCGCCTTCGCCACAGCCGCCAGCTCGGTAGTCGCGCGCACGTTGTTGCGGATCGCTGCGGCCGGCTCAGCCACGATTTTCGCCGGTCCGCCCCCACCGGCCAGGTGGACGACCCGATCGATCGTGCGGCCTTCCAGCAGGCGGCCGACATCGAGCAGGTCTCCCTCCAGCACCTCCACCCCCTGCGGGATGACCGCCCGGGCGGCGGGATTTCGAGGCGCGTGCCCAAGGGCGACCACTCCTCGGGGTGCTAAGGCCCGGATGACCGCCAGGCCGAGGTAGCCGAAGGCTCCGGTTACGAGGATCCGGGACATGGGGCGGCTCTTAACATGGCTGTCGCGAGGGCTTGTGCCGGCGGCCGACCGTGCGCCCCAGAACACCAGCCGTCCGCTCAGTATCTGCCGCAATTCGGCCAGGGTTTTTTCGTCGGCGCGCCGTGTTAGAAGCCGGGACCCCGCGGGGTGAACGGTCCCCTTGGGGCCGGCACCCAACCAAGGCCCAGATGAGTCGAGTCGCTTCCCGCGCCCTGCAGATCCTCTTGGATTTGGTCGCCCTCGCGCTCGCCTTCGGTCTCGCGTTCGTGATTCGGTTCGATTCCGACGTGCCAGGAGACATGGTCCAGCGATGCCTGCTCCTCCTGCCGTACGTGGTCGCGCTCGAATACGGCTGCCTCCATCTCTTCGACGTTCCCAAGTTCGCTTGGCGCTACATCGGCCTTCGTGAGGTCGTGCGGATTCTCCAAGCGCTCGCGTTCGCCTCCGCCGTTCTCCTGGCTGTCCGCCTCGCTGCTGGTCAGCTGGGTCCAAGCGTGAAGTTCTTGCGGCAGGTGTTCGTTCCAGCTGGTGCGCTCGCGATCAACTTCATCGTCGGGTTCTGCGCGATCGTCGGGATTCGGTCCCTCCGACGCGTGTGGGTAGAGCGGGCTGGTAAGTCGTCCAGAAGCGAAGCAGCCCATCCCACCCTGCCGACGATGTTGATCGGCGCGGGCCACGAGGGCCTCTTGGTCGCGAAGGAACTGGAGGCGCGTCCACAGCTCGGGATGCGGCCCGTCGGCTTTCTAGACGACGATCCGCTCAAGCTTGGGACGATGGTGCACGGCGTGCCGGTCGTCGGGAAGACGGCGCAGCTCGCTGAGCAGTGCAAGGAAAAGGGTGCCACCCAGGTGTTGATCACGATGGCCGGGGCGTCTGGAAAGGACATCCGGCGGATCGTGCGACTTGCGGAAGAAGCTTCGCTTCCGGCGAAGATCATTCCCGGACTCCACGAAATCGTCGGGGGGAGCGTCGACCTCTCGGTGCGCAACGTCGCGATCGAGGACTTGCTCCGGCGGGATCCGGTGCGCCTGGACGAAGACGCGATTGCCAAGAGCGTTCGCGACCGCGTCGTGTTGGTCACAGGGGCCGGGGGGAGCATAGGCTCCGAGCTCTGTCGCCAGCTATGCGGCTTCGGCCCTCGCGAGCTCGTGCTCGTCGAGCAGGCCGAGAATGCCTTGTTCGAAGTTCATCGCGAGCTGCTCACGTCGTTCCCCAAGGTACGGCTCATCCCCGCCATCGCTGACATCTGCGACGCTCCACGGATGGAAGCGATCATGGGCAGACATCGGCCCAGCATGGTGATGCACGCCGCCGCCCATAAGCACGTGCCGATGATGGAGTGGAACCCGGGCGAGGCCGTGAAGAACAACGTGTTCGGCACCAAGACGGTGGCGGATCTGGCGGATCGCTACGGGACCGAGCGGTTCGTTCTTGTATCCACC
>CALKVR010000975.1 GCA_938004815.1 uncultured Polyangiaceae bacterium
GCGGAACGGATAACCGCTGAAAGCATCTAAGCGGGAAGCCGGCCTCAAGACAAGGTATCCCGGGCCGTAAGGCCCCTCAAGACCCCTCGTAGACTACGAGGTCATCGGCCGGGTGTGGAAGTGGCTAAACCACGGAGCTAACCGGTACGAATCGGTCGTGCGGCTTGACCTACCTCAAAGGCAAAGGTCTTCCGCGTCCGTCCTCTCTCGAGAGGACAACATACCCGTCACGCAACTCGAGCTCGGCGCTCGGACCATGAGCGCCAAACTGCACCAAAACGCAGTTGCTCTGCATCAGCGACATTGTCGCGGTCCAACGTCTTCCGGTGGCGATATCGAAGAGGTCATACCCGATCCCATTCCGAACTCGGAAGTCAAGCTCTTCGGAGCCGATGGTACTGCTGGGGAGACTCAGTGGGAGAGTAGGACGCCGCCGGGATCTTCTTCAGGCTCGAGAGCCGTTTGGCTCTCGGGCCTTTTTTCTTTTGTGACCCGATGACCGGTGAGCTCTGCGGCCTCGCGGCGGCGGCCTGTTGGGCCGTCGGCTCGCTCCTGTTCTCGCGTATCGGCCGGACGACTGCGCCCGAGGTGATGAACCTCGGAAAGAGCATCGCGGCCGGGTCGTTGCTCGTCCTGACAGCGATTGTCCTGGGCTGGCGGGGCTCGATGAGCGGCGTGGCGTTCGGGTGGCTCTTCGCGAGCGCGCTCGCCGGGATCACGGTTGGCGACACGGCCTACTTCGGAGCGCTCGTTCGCCTCGGGCTGGCCCCCGCCGTCCTCTTGCTCTCGTCGGCGCCGGTCTTCACCGCGATGGGCGGTTGGGTCTTTCTCGGCGAGTCGCTCGATGCGAACGAGGCGGCAGGCATCGCGGCCGTGACCGCGGGGATTGCGCTCGTCGTCACCGCGCCCGCAAGCGAGCTGTCGGCCGACGCTCGCCGAACGGGGCGCTGGGGGGCCGGCGTCGCGCTCGGTCTCCTCGCGGCTCTTGGCCAGGCGGGCGGGAGCCTCCTTTCGAAGCAGGCGATGCTCTCGGGGGTCGGGCCGGCGGAGACCGGCGGGCTCCGGCTTCTCCTCGGCGGCACGGTGCTCGGCCTCGTTTTGGTGGCGCGCAGTCGCGTCGCGGCGACCGTGCGCGAGCTGACGACCGGACGAAGGTGGCTGCGCATCGCGGGGGCATCGATGCTCGGCAGCTACGCTGGCATCTGGCTCGCTCAGGTCGCGATCAGCCGCGCAAAGACCACCGGCATCGCCGCGACGCTGCTCGCGACGAGCCCGATCTTCGCGCTCCCGATCGCGCGTCTCGCCGGCGAGACGATCCGCCTGCGCGCGGTCGCCGGCGCGCTGCTCGGTGTGGGAGGCGTCGCCCTGCTCACGCTGGGCGACGCAATCCTCGGGCGCTAGTACATCGTCCGCGAAGTTTCTTCGCGTAAGACGATGTACCGAGAGCCCCGTCAAAATCGATGTGTCGCGGTACTCGCCCCGGTGGATGCTTACTTCTTGGGCTTCACGAACCGCAGCGTCATGCGGTCGCTCTCGCCGATCGCCACGTACTTCGCGCGATCTTTGTCGCCGAGGCGGAGCGTAGGCGGCAGCGTCCACACCCCCTCCGGGTGATCGGCGGTGTCCTTGGGGTTGGCGTTGATCTCGCTCTTGGCGTCGAGCTTGAACCCGGCCGCCTGCGCGCGTTCGATGACGTAGGCCTCGGGCAGGTAGCCCTTCTTCGAGCTCTCTTTCGGGTCGGCGCCGGCCTTGGCGCGGTGCGCCTCGACCCCCAAGTAGCCGCCGGGCTTGAGCGCGTCGAAGACGGCGGTGAGGTTCTTGTCGAGGACGTTCCGGTTCTGCCAGCCGTGGAGGTTGCGGAACGACAGGACGACGTCGAACGTGCCCTTCTTGTCTGCCGGGATGGTGATGCCGGCCTCGGGCTCGACCACGAGGTAGTCGACCTTGTCTCCGAGCTCGGGGGCCTTGTCGAGGAAGCCCCGAAGGCGCTTGCCGTAGTAGGTGGGCCGCGCCGTCATCGCCCCGTTCGGATCGGGGCCCGTCACCGTGAGCTTGCCGTTCTTTTTCAGGATGGGAGCGAGGAGCTCGGTGTACCAACCGCCGCCCGCGTCGAGCTCGAGGACGCTCATGTTGGTTCCGATCTTGAAGAACGAGAGCAGCTCGACGGGCCGCCGCTCCTTGTCGCGATCGGAGGCGCCGGGCGTGCGGTGCGAGCCCTTGAGCGACGCCTCGAGCGCGGCCTTGAAGCTCGGAAACTTCTTCTCGGAGAGCGCGGCGAGATCCTTGCGGAGCGCCTCGCTCATGCGCGCCTTCTCGGCCGCTTGATCCTTGTCGAGCTTCTGGAAGTCTTCGGCCAGCTTCTTCGCCTCTTCTTGCTTCTTCGCTTCGGCCGCGTCCGAGCTCGGGCCGGCGGACGAGGCTTCACCCATCATCGCCGCCAGATCCTTGTTCTCTTGGGGCGGATCGATCGGCGCGCCGGGCGCAGCGGGAGGCGGGGCAGCGTCTGCGCACGCGACAGCGGTCGCAGCGAAGAGCGCGAGGAGATCGAATCGAGTGCGTCGCATGGGGCGCACCCTACACCGGGTCGGCGCGGCTTGGTATGCTTCGGCGCGTTGCGTGCTCGGAGCGCGATCGTTGCAACAGCGAGCTGTAACCGTGCGCGGTTTGGGTACACACGATGGGGCGGGGC
>CALKVR010000976.1 GCA_938004815.1 uncultured Polyangiaceae bacterium
TCAGCGTGAGCGACACCGGCACCGGGATGGACGAGGAGACCAAGCGGCGCATCTTTCAACCGTTCTTCACGACCAAGCGAGAGGGCCGCGGGTTCGGCCTCGGCCTCGCCACCGTCGCCGAGGCCGTTCACGAGATGGGCGGCACGATCGAGGTCACCAGCTACGTCGGCCGCGGCACCCGCTTCGACATCTGCCTGCCTGCGACCACCGAAGCCGAGCTCGTCACCGAGCAGAGCGCGGCCCTCGAGCCGCGCGCCTCGGAGGCGCCAGGCGCGGTCGTGCTGCTCGTGGACGACGACGCGACCGTACGTCGAGCCGTCCGGCGAATGCTCGAGCGCGCTCTGTTCTCGGTCGTCGAAGCCCCGGACGGCACGGCGGCGATCGAGATGGTTCGACGCGGCGCCCTCAAACCGAGCGTGGCGATCGTCGACTTCGACATGCCCGGGATGTCGGGCGGCGCGACGTGTCGGGCGCTCCGCGCGCTCTCCCCCGACCTCCCGAGCCTGATCCTGACCGGGGGCTCCATGCTCGGCCAAGAGAACAAGGCGCTCGAGAGCGTCGCCGGCCTCTTGCGCAAGCCCATCTCGGGGAGCGAGCTCGTCGGCGCCATCGAGCGCGCCATCGCCGGCAAGCGGCCCACGCCCCGCCCCAAGGCCGTGCGATCCCGATCGAGCAGCGAGATCCAAGCTCCCTGAAGAGAAGCTCGTATCATCGGGCTGCCCCATGCCGGACAGCTCGGTCGACCTCACGCCCGCCGTCGCCACCCGGCTGCGCCTCGGGCTCCCGGTGCCCGATCGCGACTTCGACGCCCTTTTGCCAGCCGACATCCGGCGGGCGTCGAAGCGCTATTGGACGCCGCTGGTCGTCGTCCAGACGGTGGTCGAGTGGATGGGGGTCGAGGGAGTCGAACGGGTGCTCGATGTGGGCTCGGGGCCCGGAAAGTTCTGCGTCGCGGGCGCGCTCGCTTCGGCGTTCCATTTCACCGGCGTCGAGCACCGTCAGAACCTCCACGAAGCGGCGCTCGAGCTCGCCGAGCGCGCGGGGGTCGCCCCGCGCACTCGGCTGATCCTCGGCGACATCGAGGCGATCGAGCTCTCGACGTTCCCGGCGCTCTATTTGTTCAACCCTTTTGGTGAGAACACGTTCCCGGTCGACGAGCAGCTCGACCATGCGGTCGAGCTCGGCGAGGCTCGATTTCACCGGGATGTCTCGATGATCGAAGCGGCGCTCGCGGCGAGCCGAGTCGGCACGCTGGTCTTCACGTACCACGGCTTCGGTGGCCGCATCCCCGACACGTTCGCCCCCGTCCGCTCGGAGCTGGCAGGCACCGACGTGGTGCGGATGTGGAAGAAGGTCACGGACGAACCGCGAGGGGGTCATTGGCTCGAGCTCGACGATGCCTTGCTGCTGAAGCGCCCTTGAGCGCATCATGGCGAGATCATGCTGAACGGTTTCCGAAACCGGCTCGCCGATTGGCTGCGATCGGACGGGCTCGACGCCGAGCAGGCACCGGGCGCCCCCGAGGCGCCTCGCCGAACGAAGGCGCCGGCGACCAAGGCCGCGGCGCTCGCGAAGATGGAGTCGGCCAAGCCGGTGAAACAGGGCGACGACGACGACGATCTCGAGCGGCGGGCAGCCCGGCTCGAGCGCCGTCGGCGCGACGCCGAGGACGCTCAAAAGCTCGCCGAAGAGCGCGCGACGAAGTCGGACATCGCTCGCAAGGCGGCCGAGGAGCGGGCACGAGCGCTCGACGTCGAGCTGGCCCAGACCCGCGAGCGGGCACGCGCCGCCGAGTCACGAGCGAAGAAGGCCTCCGACACGCGACCCAAGAAGGGCCAGAGGCGCGCCGGCGCGGTGCAGATGGCGCCCACGCCGGCCCCGGTGGCAGCGGCCCCGGCCGCCTCACCGGAGCGCCACCGGGTCACCGAGCTCGAGCGCGCGCTCGGCGAGGTCAAGGGCAAGCTGGCCGAAGCCCGGGCACGGCTCGCCGCCGCAGAGTCGCGCGCCGCCGACGCGCAGACGCGAGCAGCCGAGGCCGCGCCCCGCCCGTCGATGGCGCGGCGTGAGGTCGCGCGCGCTTCGCTCGACGTTCACTTCAGCCCGGGCGACGAGTGCCTCTTCGCGATCTGTCGTCACATCGAGCTCGCCGAACGGGCGATCGACGCGTGCGTGTTCACGATCACCGACGATCGCATCGCCATGCGGCTCTTGGACGCGCACCGCCGTGGCGTCAGGGTTCGAATCATCACCGACAACGACAAGGCGTACGACGACGGCTCCGACGTCCATCGCCTGGCTCGAGCCGGCATCCAGGTGCGCGTCGACGAGACACCCTTCCACATGCACCACAAGTTCGCGCTCTTCGACGAGCGCAAGGTCCTGACCGGCAGCTACAACTGGACCCGCGGCGCGGCGCGCGACAACCAGGAGAACGTGGTCACCTCCGACGATGCCCGGCTGCTTCGGCCGTTCGGGCGCGAGTTCACTACCATCTGGGAGAAGCTCAGCCGGAGCATCAACGGCTGAACGAGCAAGCAGACGGGAACGTGGGCGCAAGGAACATTCCTGCCTCTCGGCTCGTACACCCGCGACACCTGGGTCTCCCGCGTGTCCGATCCTCTCGTGCGCCGCATCGCTCTCGCCGTCTTCGTTTCCGGGCTATCGGGTTGCGCGCCCGCCGCCCCCGCGA
>CALKVR010000977.1 GCA_938004815.1 uncultured Polyangiaceae bacterium
TGCTGATGCCGAATACACCTGCGACCACCAGGAGACCGGCCGACGCGCCGACGACCAGGCCGCGGCGGCTGCGCTTCGGCGGAGCCTCGCTTTGGGGAGCCTCTTCGTCCGCGTCCTGGCGCACGAGGCGCTTGCCGTCGCTCGTCAGCGCGCCGCTCGGCGGCGGCGCGGTCACGCGGCGTGGAGCGTTCGCCTTCTTGGCTTGCGCGCGACCCTCGCGACGCTTCTCCAGCGAGCCGCGCAGGCTCGCGAACAGATCCTTGGCGCCTGAGCTCATGCGCGAGAGCGCAGGGCCGACCGCCGACGCGGCGGCGCTCGTCACCTGGGCCGCCCGCTCGCCAGCCGCGCGGAGCTTCTTTCCAGGAAGCCCCAGGTCCGGCTCTTCCTCGCCCTCCGCGGGCGCGGCCGCTTCGACCGTCACCGCGGACGCGGCGGGCTTCGCCTTCGAAGGGGCGGGCGCCGGGCTCGTGGCCGCGGCGCGGGTGGCGGGGACCGACTCTTCGACCGGCTCTTCGGCGCGCTCCTCGGCCTCGGCCTTGACCGGCTCGGGCGCCGGCGCCGACGCCGCGGTGGTCGCCGCGTCGAACCGGAGCGACACGACGAGCTGGGGGATGCTCGTGCTCGTATCGACCTCGACGCGGACAGCGTCGACGAAGCCCTCTTTGCGGCTCGCGTTGTCGACGTCCTCGACGTCCACGTGTCGCCCCAGGCGCAAGAACTCGAGGCTCGATCCGACGCGCAGCTCGCTCGCGCTCGACTCCTTGACGCGAGCCTTCATCGGCGACGCGAGGCCCTCGATGTGCAGCTTCACGCGGGTGCCGCGGGCCGTCTTCGCCGGGGCCTCGACGGGGGCCTCGACCTCGCCCGGCTCGTCGATATCGATGAGCTTCTTGAGCGCGTCGGCCGTCTCTTCGTCGAGCTCGACGAAGCGCACCGCGAACTCGCCGCCGCGCGCCTGCTCGGTGGTCCAGAGCACGTCGCCGAGCGCCACGATCTCGCCCTCGATCCCATCGAAGCGGCAGACCAACTTCTCGCCGACCGCGGGCAGGTACGCCGTGCGCAGTCGCATCCCCTGATGCGACAGATCGACGCTCTCGGCCTCGAACCCGCCGTCGGATCCGCCAACCGCGACCATGGCCTCGAAGTGCACCCTCTGGCCGACCGCCGACCGGCGCTCCTTCTTCGTCCCCGGATCGGCACCACGAACGCTGCGACCACTCATACGACCGGGGGTTACGTGAGCGGGCCGAGAAAGGCCAAGAAAGCGGTGACAGCTGCTACGATCGTTACCCATGTCGAACCCGGGCAGCGACCCTCCGGCCGCGCCACCATCGGACGTGGTCTTCGTCGGCCCCGCCAAGGAGGCCGGCGCCGCGCCGGTGCTTCGGTTTCGCGAGGGCCGGGTCGAGGCAGGCGAGCTCCGCGCGGCCCAGGAGGGCAAGCCGATCGTCGGCGAGCTGTTGAGGCTCCAGAAGCGGACCGAGGACGAGCGCCTCTTCGACGTCGAAGTCCTCGCGAAGGGGGCCATGGCCGAGCCCCCCGCCGCCGAGCCGTCGAGCCACGGGCACAAGGGCCCCGCGCGCGTGACCACCGACGCCTACCGCGACGGGTGGGAGAGCATCTTCGGCGCGCGCAGGACCGACCTGCCGAGCTGAGCCGCGCTCAGCGCTGACGAAGATCGATCATCCCCATCATGCCGGCGTCGGCGTGATCGAGGATGTGGCAGTGGAACATCCACATGCCCGGCCGCGCGTCGTAGCGAACCGCGAAGCGGAGCGAGCCGCGCTCGGGCACGTCGGCGGTGTCGCGCCACTCGACCGGCTGGACCGGCGCGCCCGCCTCGTCGAGCACCTGAAAAAAGAACCCGTGCAGGTGGAACGGGTGCGCCCAATCCATCTCGTTGTCGACCGTCCACACCTGGGTCTCACCCACTTCGGCGAAGAACGGCGACGCCTCGTCGAACGGCACGCCGTTGATCCCGAGGGTCAGCGCCCCGTCGGG
>CALKVR010000978.1 GCA_938004815.1 uncultured Polyangiaceae bacterium
AGCCGAACGAGCCGCTCGTGCCCTCGAGATCGCCGGTGTCCTGGTTGACGATGAAGTTGGTCGTGACCGCCGCCTCGATCCAGCTCGTGCCGATGCGTGGCACGCGGTAGCCGACGCCGAAGGTATACGTGTCGGGCTCGTAGACGAAGCGCGCCGTCCCCGAGTGGTGCAGGCCGCCGAGGTTCTCTTCGCTCGGCGCGAGCACCAGGTACTCGAGCTGGCCGTCGACGAAGCGAAAGTCCGAGTTGAGGCGCAGGCTCCAGATGTCCTTGGTGACCACGAGGAGCTTCACCTTGTCGGGCGTGGAGCCCTTGAGCGGGATGCAGAGCACGAGCGAGAGCTGCCGGATGCCGCGGAGGTTGCGCGCGGTCTCGTCGACGAGGCGCTGGTCCCACGGCTCGCCCACCGGCTGCAGGACCTCGCGCTCGAGGATGAACGGTCGCGTCGTCGCGTGAAAGACGTTGAGGATGTCTTCGAAGAACTGCGGGAGCGGATCGCGCGGCTCGAACACGTCGAGCGGCCGGAGGATCACCGCCTCGACGATCTTTCCCTGAGGGCTCGGCTCGACGGCCGCCTTCTCGCCGCGCGCCATGAGGGCGATCGTCTCGCGCTCGTACGGCGAGTACGAGCCGTCGTCGGCGAAGCCGGGCGCGGCAGCGACGAGCGCGGCTACACCCGCCCCGAGCGCCACCCCTCTCACGGAAGTGATGGGGGTCGGAGGGGTGAGTCCACGGAGTCCAACGTCATCGAGCACAGCGGCGTCGCCGGCGACGAGACTACGTCGCGTCCCCGCCGGAGACTACGTCAGTCGCTCTTTTTCGCAGGCGTCTTCTTCTTCGGCGCCGGCTTCTTGGGTGCCGGCTTCTTCGAGCCTGGCTTCTTCGGGCTGGGGGGAGCGGCGCCGGCCGAGCCACCGCTCGGGGGCTCTTGATCGTCGAGCGCGTCGGCGGGCGGATACGTCGCGACGGTGTTGACGGTGTACTTGAGGTGCTGGTGCGGGATGCGGTCCCAGTCGGGGGTGGGCAGCCCGCGCTCGACGCACTTGAGGAGCTCTTTGCGCTTGCTCTTCGACAGGGTGGTCGACTTGCCGAGGAAGAGGTTCGTGCGCTTCTTGCCGAAGTGGAACTCGAGCACGTACGAGACGACGTAGCCGTTGCGCGACGGCGGCGCGCACGCGGCGTTGTCCTTGATCGCGCGCGTGAGACCGTCCTCGAAGAAGCGGATGCCGTCGCAGCGCTCGGGCGGGGTGCGGCCGGGCCCCGGGTCCTGACACTTCAGCGTCTTGACCGGGCCCACCTCGATCGCAGGCCCCGGCGTGGCGCCGACGAGGCTCGTCGCGGTCGCGCCGGGCGCGCCGACGACCGGCCCCGGGACCGGCGGGGCCTGACCCGATGTCGCCGCGTCGGCAGACGGGATCGTCGCGGGCTGCGGCCGGCGCCAGAGGTAGAGCGGGACGGCGACCAGCACGAGCGCGGCGACCAGCGCGAGGATGATCTGCACGCGCACGGGTCGCTCGCCGCCGCCGCGACCGAGGTAGCGGTAGGGCGCAGTGGACTGCGGCGGCGTGGATCGGAGCGGCGGCCTCATCCTCGAAGTGGGACGTTCCGATTACATGACCGCGTCGACGAATGAAAGAGTGCTCTGCTTCGAGACACTCGTCTGCTTCGGACGCTGGTCAGTCCAACAGTGTTCGACCTGGCCGACCGGGCTCGCCCTTGATGAGGGCGGCGGCGAGCTCGAGGGTGTCGGGGACGATGCCCTGCACCTGCGCGACGACCTGCTCGACGATGTGGCGCGCTTCTTCGAGGCTGGGCCCCACCATCGACACCACGAACTTGAGCGGCCCGGTGCGACCCGCGACGACGGGGGTGAGGCTGAGCATGAGCGTCTCGGTGAGCTCGACCACGCGCTGCGCGGCCTTCCGGAGCGCGAGCATCTCGAGGATCGTCGGCCGATCGCTGACGTGACGGTTTGGCCCGCGCAGCTCGTATCGCGCGAGGTGGAATGGGAGCTCGGCCCAGTCGGCAAAGGCGGCCTCTTCATCGATCGCCTTGAGCAGGTTCTCGCGAATGAGCAGCCCGGTGAGGCCGTCGCGCTTGGCGAGGTACTGGCGCGCGCGGCGGTGGTGCGGGCTGTCGGGCCCGAAGCTGACGAGCTTGACGCGCAGCTCGCCGACCTGGCCCTCGCCGCCGTGGATGAGCGTGACCTGCGATTTGCGGTCGTAGCTGTGGTCGGCGTAGCTGCCGTTCGTCGAGCCGAGGTCGTCGATGATCCACGTGCCGGATTGCCAGCGGATCGTGGCGTGCGAGCCGCTCACGGTCGCCTCGCTGACGACCATGTCTTGATCGCCCCGGCGGCCGATCGTGAGCTGGGGCTTGTTCAGCTGCAGCAGCTGGCTGACGACCTCGGGCGCGTTCGACGCGTAGGTGACGAGGAGGTTCTGCGCCTCGGGCGAGAACGTCTGCGTCTGCGCGCGGCCGGGCGGCGGGCCGGGATCGAGCCGCGGGCGCGGCAGCTGGATAGGGCTCGTGGTGAGCTGCGCGGGGTTGAAGAAGCGCATGTGGCGCGCCTGCGCGCGCATGCTCGGGTCCTCGCTCATCCCGCGGAAGATCTGCTTGATCTCGTCCATCGAGAGGCCGCTCGGCACATCGAACATGATCTGCTGCTTCATCGTCTTCGACCGCGGCTTCGCGCCCGGGTCGGGGACCTTGCACGTCCACATCTCCCAGAGCGTGAGCGCCATCGCGTAGACGTCGTCGTCTTCGCTCGCGCCGCCGTTGCGCAGGCGCTCGGGCGACATGTAGTTCGGGGTCCCGCCGTCCGGCGGCGCGCCAGGCCGGCGCGCCGAGGCGCGCGCGCGCTCTTGGGCGAAGCCGAAGGCGAGGATGACCGCCTTGCCGTCGGAGATCATGACGTTGCCCGGCTTGAGGTCGCCGTGCACCAGGCCCTGCTCGTGGATCGCGGCGAGGCCGGCCGCGACCTGCGAAGCGATCTGGCGGAACTCGTCGGAGGTGTACCCGCCCTGCGCTTTCTTGCGACGGATATGCGTGTGCAGCGTCTGCCCCGGGATGTGCTCCATCACGAGGATGGGGCCCCACGGGCTCGGCGCGAGATCGTGCACGCGGCAGACGTTGGGGTGGCTCACCTGGCGCGCGAGCAGGAGCTCTTGGCGCAGAGCCTCGTCGTCGCCGGGCATGCGCGACTCTTCACGAACGACCTTGAGCGCGACAGGCTGCTGCGTGGACCGGTCGAAGGCGAGAAAGACCTCGCCCATGCCGCCCTTGCCGAGACTCTGACGCACGTCGTACCGGTCGGCGATGACGGTCGCGGGGGCGATCGGGGGCGGCTTGCTCACAGGCGGGCGCGGTTGTCGGAGAAAAGAAGGAACCGTTCGGAACGGCGAACCGCGGCGGCGGACGAAAGCCCGACCGCGGCGCCAAGAGAATCCTTCATGTGCGCGCCGTTGGCAACCGGTCCCGACGGGCTGGAGAACGGTTGACGCGGGCCGGGAGCTCGACGATGGCTCGCCGGCGTTCAGCGGGCTCTCGTTCGAGAGCCCAGGGAAGCCGGTGACGCCCGCCCGCGGGCCAGTCCGGCGCGGCCCCCGCCACTGTAACCGGGGACGAAGCGGCACACGACCACTGGGGGTAACGCCCTGGGAAGGGCGCCGCCGAGGATGATCCGGGAGCCAGGAGACCGGCTGAGCGTGGACTCGTGCACCCGCGGGGCGTGGGGGACGCGGGCCCAGGAGCGCGCGTGCGCCTCTCGGCTCCACCCTCTCGCCTTCGGGTCACACCCCGAACCCGGGC
>CALKVR010000979.1 GCA_938004815.1 uncultured Polyangiaceae bacterium
GTGGCTCGAGGTGCTCGCGGTCGCCGGGCAGAGCGGGCGCTTCGACGATGCCGACGAGCACCTCCGCCGCGCTGACGCCGCGATCACCCGCGCCGGCGATCCGCCCGCCCTCCGCGCGGCCTGGTCGCTGCAGCGCGGCCTCACCCACACCGCGCTCGGGCGGCTCGACGCTGCGGGCCCCGAGCTCGACCGCGCGCTCTCGCTCACCGAAGCCGCGTTCGGCCCGGAGTCGATCGAGATCGCGCGGGTAATGACCGCCCGCGGCGATCTCGCGCGCCAGGCCGGCAAGCTCGACGACGCGCTCGCCATTCACACCCGCGCCCTCGCGATCGACGCGCGCGCTCTCGGCGCGGAGCACCCAGCGGTCGCGCGCCACCACCACAACGTCGCCGGCGTCCTGCGACGTCTCGGCCGGCTCGATGACGCCCTGGCGAGCTACGAGCGAGCCCTGGCGCTCGAGCGCCTCTTGGGAGAGGAGCACCCGAGCGTGGGCCTGACCGAGAACAGCATCGGGCTGGTGTTGGCCGAGCAGGGCAAGGCCGCCGACGCGCGCGCGAGGTTCGAGCGGTCCGCCGCGATCCTGGAAAAGGCGAGCGACCCCGATCGCTCGCACGCCCTCGTCAACCTGGCCGATCTCGACGTCGCCGACGGCAAGCCCACCGACGCCATCGCGCGCCTCGACGAAGCGATCGCCCTCCTCGACGCGAGCGCCGGCAAAGCCCACCCCCGCGCCGTCGCCGCTCGCGAGAAGCGGGACCTGCTCCGCCAGGCCGCGCCCCGTCCGCGCCCCGTCTCCTCGGCCGGCCCGCCCCTGCCCCCGGGGGGCGGGTCATACGGCGGGTCCACGAGCTGGGGCGAATAGATATCCGCTACGCTCGCTCGATGGCCAAGGTCACCGGGCTCGGTGGGGTCTTCATCAAGTCTCGGGACGGGGTCGCTCCGAACGCCGAGAGCGGCGCCCAGCCCATCCTGCACACGATCGACTCGACCTGCTGCGGCCTGACAGAATCGTCATCGAGCTGGCGCTGGCCGGCGACGTCGAGCACACCCGACCGTCAGAACCGATCGGCCCAGCCCACGGTCACGCGGCCCAGCCACCCCGCGCGCACCTCGATGTCGTCGGCGACACCTGACGCGACGCCTGCGCTCACCTCGCCAAAGAAGCCGGTGTGGTAGGTGATCCACGGGCGCACGGCGGCGGTCATGGCCGTCGTCCACCCCGGGGCGCGGAACGGCTCGATGGCGCCGCCGAGCGCCTCGGTCCGGGTAAAGAACGCGCCGTAGAAGCCGACCTCGGGGCCGAGGGTGACGGTGAGGGCGTCGTTCATCCGGTACGCGACGAGCGCCGGCCCGACCGTCGCGTAGAGCTCGTGGAGCCCCGCTTCGAGGGCGTCGTTCGCGGGGAACGGCTTGTCGTACGAGACCCGTAGTCTCACCTCGAAGTGCCTGCCGATCTCGCGGGCGAACGAGATCGATGCTCCGATGCACGGCACGCCGGCGATGCTCATCTCACCGCGTGGCCCCGCGCCGATGCGCGGGTGGCGACCGGTGTAGTGGGCGGCGCACATCGGCGTGATCCCGGCCGTCACCTGGTTCGGCATCGAGCGGTGCGCGTCCGGGTTCTTTGGATCGTGGGCCGCAGCCGGTCGAACGGCGAAGAGAATCGCCCAGCCGACGAGGACGGCGCACGCGGCTCCCCCCTCGCGACGCGAGGGGGGTTGGGGGGGTGAAAGCACGGCCACTTGCTCGCCAGCACTTGAGAGTAGGATGCCGTGGTGTCCGATCGCGAGACGATTCCGCTTTCTTCTCGACGCATCCCGACTGCCAGGTGGCGGGCTGCGTCCTCGGCACCGCGCGCCACTGTGGGTGAGGTCCTGCAGAACGAGCTCACCCTCGACGAGACGTTGCACGAGCGCTACCTGGCGGCCGACTCACTCGGCCGGGGCGGCATGGGTGAGGTCGCGCGAGCGACGGACGGCAAGATCGGCCGTGACGTCGCCCTCAAGACGATGCTCCCGGTGCCCCCCGACCGGGTGCGTGAAGCGAGCGATCGTTTTCTCCGCGAGGCGCGGGTCCAGGCTCTGCTCGAGCATCCGGCGATCGTGCCGGTCTACGACATAGGGTTCGGCCCCACCGGCCTGCCCTACTTCACGATGAAGCGCGTGCGCGGCGACACCCTGTTCGAGCTGATGGAGCAGCAGCGCACGGCGACCAAGGCTCAGCCCCGGCCGCTCCGACGCTGGCTGTCGGCGTTCGTCACCGTCTGCCGCGCCATGCAGTACGCCCACGAGCGCGGGGTGGTGCACCGCGACCTCAAGCCCGACAACATCATGCTCGGCGCCCACGGCGAGGTGTACGTCCTCGACTGGGGCGTATCGAAGGTCATGCCCATCGCCAAGTCGGGCGAACGCATCGACATCGCCGAGAGCGACACCCGGCCGGGTGATCTCGTCGGCACGCCGGGCTACATGGCGCCCGAGCAGGCGCTCGGCCACGCCGACCACGTCGACGGCAAGAGCGACGTGTTCGCGCTGGGCGCGATCCTCCACGAAATCGTGGCCGATCGGTACCTCATCGAAGGCGACGAGCGGGCCCAGCTCGTCGCGGCCACCGTCAACCCCGAGCGGGTGCCTCCGCTCCCGACCGACGACGCGCCGCCCGAGCTCTACGCTCTGTCGCTCCGCGCGTCTCGGTTCGTCGCCGACGAGAGGCCCACCGCGGGCGAGCTCGCCGACGCGGTGGAACGGTTCCTCGACGGGGAGCGCGACCTGGGGATGCGCCGCAAGCTCGCAGACGAAAAGGCAGAAGAGGCGCGCGCAGCCGCCAACGTCGCGCTCGACGGCCCCGCCGACCAGCGCGAGGCCGCCCGCGCGCGCGCGATGCGCGCCGCCGGCGGCGCCCTCGCCCTCGCCCCCGAGCACCCGGCCGCCACAGCGACGATGCTGCGCCTCCTCACCGTCTTACCCGAAGAGATGCCGGCGGAGGCGGCGGTGGAGCTGAGCCGCCTCGATCGGTCGCACCTCACCGGCGCCATGCGCGACCACGCGCTCCGCCTCGGCACGTGGATCCTCCTGCTCCCGTTCCTTCTCGTCCTCGGCGTCCGCATCGGGTGGCTCGTCGCGACCGTGGTCGTGACCATGTGCGCCAGCTTCGGCGTCGCGCTGCTGTTCTACTTTCGCGGGATCACCAACCGCCACGCGCGGATGAGCCTCTTCGTGCTGGTGACCATCACCGGCGTCGGCCTCACGGGGCTGCTCGGTCCCCTCGTATTCGTCCCCGGCTTCTTCGCGGTGAACACGCTCCTCTTCTCGGCCCAGGCGCCGCCGTCCCACCGCCGCATCATGGTCGCGATCGCGCTCGCGGCCGTCTCGGTGCCCCTCGCGCTCGAGCTCATGGGCGTGCTCCCGCCGTCGATGAGCGTCGGCGCGGCCGGGCTCACGCTGCTCCCCCGCATGACGTACTTCAGCGAGGGCCCGCTGCTCCTCGGTCTCTACGCCGCGACCGTCCTCGGCATCGTGATGCCCACGATGATCGCCGTCCGGCTACGGGACGCGCTCGTCGCAGCCGAAGAGCGCCTCCTCGTGCAGAAGTGGCAGCTCGAGCAGCTCGCCCCGCGCGGCGGAGGCTAGTTCCCCCCCCCGGTGAACGCGCTTCTCGGCCGCCAGGGCGCCGACTACGATGCGTGCGTGCCTGGCGCCGAGCGCATCCCGGAAGACGTCATCGATCTGATGGCCGTCGGCGTCTGGATCGCCAAGGCGCCCAGCGGTGAGCTCGTCTTCGCGAACCGAGTTTTCCGCGAGATCATGGGGATGGAGGCGCGACCCGACGTCGTCGCGGGCGGCTACTCCGCGCCCTACTCGATTCAAAATCTCGAGGGCGAGCCCTACCCCGAGGACCGCCTGCCGTTCGCGCTCGCAGTCGCGAAGCGCGGAATCGTGAAGGTCGACGACATCGTGATCGCGCGTACGGACGGGTCTCGCGTCAACGTCCGCGCGACCGCGCGACCCTGGTTCGACGCGTCGGGCGAGGTCGGCCTCGTCGTCATCTCGTTCGAGGACATCACGGCCGAGGTCCAGGCGCGCGTCGCCCGCGCCACGAGCGAAGAGCGGCTGCGTCAGGGCCAGCGCCTAGAGTCGCTGGGCCAGCTCGCGTCGGGCGTCGCGCACGACTTCAACAACATCCTCGCCTCGATCAACATGATCGCGGCCGACATCCGGATGCGCGATCCCGAGAGCCCGCACGTCGAGCAGCTTCGCCAGATCGAGACGGCCGTCGGCAGCGCGGCCCAGCTGACGGCGGCGCTCCTCGCGTTCGGCCGCGCCGGGGCGGGGCGCGTGACGAGGTTCGATTTCGCGTCCACGGTTCGGAGCGTCCTCGATCTCACGCGTCGCACGTTCAACCGCTCGATCGACGTCGCCGTCGACATGTCCGGCTCCGGCATCCTTCGCGGTGATCCCACGCAGATCGAGCAGCTGACCCTGAACCTGCTCATCAACGCTCGCGACGCGATGCCCTCCGGGGGCCGCCTGTCCGTTCGCGTCGAGGTCGCGGATCTCGAAGCGCCTCCCATCCCGCTCGCCCCTGGGAAACACGTCGTCCTCACCGTCAGCGACACCGGGCCTGGCATCCCCCGTGACATCCGCCAGCGCGTGTTCGAGCCGTACTTCACCACGAAGCAAGACCTCGAGCGTCCGGGCACCGGCCTCGGCCTGGCCACCGTCTACGGGGTGACGCAGGCGTACGGCGGGCACGTCGAGATCGATGACGCCGAGCCGCAGGGCGCCGTGCTCCGCGTGACCCTCCCGGTCTGGCGCAACTCCACGTCACAGCCTGCGTATCGGCCGCCGAAACCGCTCAACAAGCAGGTCACGGTGCTCGTGGTAGACGACGAGCAGCTCGTACGCGACGCCACGCGGCGATCCCTCGAGCGGCTCGGCTACTCGGTGATCGAGGCCAAAGACGGGCAAGAGGCGGTGGAGCGCTACCTCGCCGACCGCGGCAGCGTCGACGTCGTGCTGCTCGACGCAGTCATGCCGCGGCTCAACGGCCACGAAGCGCTGGCGAGGCTGCGTGAAGTCGCCCCCGAACTCCCCATCATCCTCACGAGCGGGCACCTCGGGCCGTCGGATGAAGAAGCGGCGTTGGGCGCCGGCGCCAGCTCGCTCCTCGTCAAGCCGTACACCGTCGCCCAATTGTCCGACGCGGTCACCCTCGTGACCTCCACCCGCCCGTAAGCTCCATCGTCGGTCTCACGGAGGCGTCGCGAACTGCCCCGGGAAGGGGTTGGCGTCGAGGCGACGGCGCAGCTCACCGCGGTTCCACAGGCCCGGGCTGTCGCCTTGCTCGTGAAAGACGGCGAGGCCGATGACGCCGACGTTGCGCGCGTCGCCGTGCTTCTTCTCGGCATACGAATTGCGGACGGAGCCGAAGCGGAACGCGGCCACGGTGTCCATGCT
>CALKVR010000980.1 GCA_938004815.1 uncultured Polyangiaceae bacterium
GAAGCGGACGTACTTGAGCGTCTGGCGCGAGACCCCGAGGCCCAGATCCGGCAGCTGCAGCCGGGATATCGCCGTCGACTCCGCGGCCTCGAACTCGTCGGCCTCGGCCGCGAGGTCGTCCTCGTAGAGGCGCGATGCAGTCCGCCCCTCGCTCGAGTAGCCGGCGTCGGGGTCGCGCGAGAACCCTGCCTCACCGAACCTCGACGGCGCTCGCTGCGCCCTGAGCTCCCGCAGCGCCGAAGATTCTTCGCCGGCCAGCCGGCCTTCGAGCGACGGGTTGAGCGGCTCCGCCGGCGCGCGCGGAGCGCGGCGCGCTTCGGGCTTCGCATCCTGGGCGAGGACCCCTCGGACCTGGCCGACCGTGTCTTCCGGGGCGGCCATCCCGACGCCGTATCCGAAGGCCAAAGCCGAGATGAGCGGTGGGATCTTGTGGATGAGGCTCATGTGTCGTGCACTGTCGTATGGTGTAGGCGAAACGGACAAATTCTCCGACGGCACTTTCCGCCCCCGACGTCTGGTAGGCTGCCGTCCGATGCCGATCGCCCTGGTCGCCCGGGTTTTCGATACCCAGGCCAATCAGAGCTTCGAAGCCACCTTCGAGCGGTTCCCCGTGCGTATCGGGCGCAACCAGCTCAACGACATGCCCATCGATCGGCCGTACGTGTCGCAGTTTCACGCGGCGATCGAGGTGCACCACGAGAGCCAGCTCTTCGTGAAGGATCTCGGGTCGACCAACGGCACGCTCTACAAGGGCCAGCGCCTCGCCCGCGATCAGATGATCGACATCACCGCGGCCCCCGAGGTGACGATCGGGCCCGTCGTCATCCGGCTCGGCCTCGTCACGCAGCAGCAGCAGCAGCCCCGGCCCGAAGACGTCAAGGACGGCGGCATCCTCGACTTTGGCCACGGGCCAGAGACGGTGCGGGCGCTCGCGCAGCGCTTCGGGCCCGTGCCCCCGGGCGCCGAGGACCCGTACATCCGGCAGGTCGCGCCGTACATCGAGGCTTACCGGCAGGCGTGGCAGACGGTCTACCGCGTGGTCTACGACCACCTCACCCGGTTGCCGCCCGACGTGCGCACCTCGTACCTCCGGCGCCTCGGCTACGAAAACCCGTCTGTCAGCTTGGAGGGCGACTTCCGCAAGATCGCCCAGTACTACGGCGTCGATCTGCGGGCCTTCACCCAGGCCGGCCCGGGCCAAGCGGAGCCGGTCAACGCCGCCCGCGACGCCAAAGAGCTGGGCAACGTGCTCCTGGGCCACACCGCGAGCGACGAGACGGCCCGGTCCCTGCAGAACACGTTCGTCGAGGTCATGAGCCACCAGGTCGGGCTGATGAACGGCGTCATGGAGGGCGTGAAGCAGCTCCTCGAGAAGCTCTCGCCCAAGGCGATCGAGTCGGAGTTCGAGCGGATGGGCAAGAAGGGCGGCCTCTTCTCGAGCCGCTTCGAGGAGCTCTGGAAGCTCTACGAGGTCCGCCACGCCGACTACGCGGGCGAAGACAAAGAGACCTTCCTCGTCATCTTCGGCTCGCAGTTTTCGCGCGCCTACGCGGCCGCCGCCGGCGAGAACTACAAGGGCGAGCCCAACAAGAACCTGGGCCGCTTCACCATCGGTGGTTCACGAAACCGCGACGGCACGTAGCGGCGCGCTAGCAGTCATCGCGAAACGCGCACCCGTTTTCTTTGCCTACGCGGCGACCCTACGTAGGCTAACTGGCTAAGCTACATGCGAGCTCGGCGATCCTTGATCCTTGGAGGCGTGCTGGCCGCCGCGGCGGCAGGCGTCGTCCTTCCGCGCGAAGCCCACGCCCAAGCCATCCCGCCCGCGGCGGAGCGCGACGAGAATTGGGAGGCCTTCTCGACCGTCTCGATGCTCCTCGGCGTGGGCACGGTGACGTTCATGCCGCGCATCTACTACAACGACCCGGAGGCGACGGTCGGCTGGAAGGCCCGCTACCACGTCTCACAGCTCGGGGTCGCGGCGGCGCTCACCTCGGCGACGATCCTCGTCGACGGCCCCATCAAGAACCTCGCCGAGGGCACCCGCCCGGAGTGCTCGGTGGAAGAGACCGAGATCCGCGCCGAGGGCTCGAACTGCGAGTCGTACGGCATGCCGTCCACCCACTCGTTCGCGGCCTGGAGCGCGCACGGCGCCGGCCTCGCCATCTGGATCATCGACGCTTGGGTCTACTCCGACCGCGCCAACGTCGGCTCGCTCATCCCCAACGTCGTCGTCACCGGCGTCGCCGCCACGATGACCTCGATCGGCCGGGGCGTCGGCACCGAGCCCTACGAAGACGCAGCCCAAATCGGCGTCGGCGTCGCCGCCGGCTTCATCACCGGCTTCTTGATCGGGCTGCCCTACGCGATGCTCCAAGAGCCCAACTGCGGCTACGGCAACAATGTGATCTGCTGGTAGCCTCGCGCTAAAGCTGACCGACTTGTCCTGATCGTGAGAGAGCCCCTATCGAGAGATGGGGGCTTCTCGCATTTGAGGGCTCGCGAGAAACACGAGAAATACCGAGAAATACACAACAGGCGACAGGCGATTGACAATTCGACAAGTCGGAGGCGCGCTACCGCCCTCACATGTGACGACGCGCTGCTCGCCTAAGGGCGGCAGCGCGTTGCCGACTTGTTAATTGTGAATCGCCTGTCGCCTGTTGTGTATTTCTCTTCTCAGTCTCTTCCGACGACCCGCTCCCAGAGCGGCTCGTTCGTGCTGAAGAGCGTGTCGCGCTCGAGCCGCAAGAACCGGCTGAACTCGACCGTGCGCAGCTCTCTCTCGCTGTCGAGCGTGGGGACCTCGGTCTTGGTGATGCGGACCGAGACCTGCTCGAGGAGGAGGATGCCGTCGGGCTTGTAGGTGAGGTCGGTGACGAGCTTGTACTCGGCGAAGAGGCCGCGCTCGGTCGTGGACGGGATGATCTGGGTGCGCTCGGTGTCGATGACGGCGGCGCCGACGAGACGCCCGCGGCGCGGGAGGTAGAAGTGCGATCGGCGCCGGCACTGGTCCCCCTCGTCGTCGCACTCCTTGGTCTCGGCCAGGATGATCGTCTCGTTGCCGACGCGGGCGGTAGAGAACTGGGCGTCGGCGGGCCCGCGGAAGCTGCCGACCGCGTACACCTCGGCCGCGTCGCCGTAGGCACGGCCCAGGATGAGCGGGCCGCCGTCGTCGCCGTTGTCGAACTTCAGCGCCCGCAGCCAGACGATGCGCATCCCCTGGGGGCCAGAGCTGACGGTCACGTCATCGGGGTCGAGCAGGCGCGGCCACCCGCGGGCCGACGCGCCGCCGCGGAGCGACTCGTTGGCGAAGACATAGTTTCCGGTGCAGTCGAGGCTGGTCGGGTCGATGCCGCGCTCGTCGTCGTACGCGGGGATCAGGACCTCGACCCACTGCTCGGGGTCGAGGTCCCGGACCGCCGCGCGCTGGCGCTCGGGCGAGCCGACGGCGGGGATCTTCATCCGGCACACCGCGACCGGCGTCACGTAGCGGACGGGGACCTGCGTGTCCTGGTTGACCGCGCCCGGGCAGCCGAGCAGACCCATGGCCGCGGTCGCGAGCCCGGCGAGAGCCCAAAAGCGCTCGTTCATCACAAAAAAAAAGTATCACGCGCCACCAGGGGGACGCGAATTTCACGCCGTCGGGCGCTCGACCCAGGTGTTGAATAGCCGCGAGCACTTGCGCCGCATGGTCCGCTCGCGCCCCAGCCGGTCGCCTACATGTGTGCAAAATTGCTGCGTGGCCGAGTTGCCAGGTGGGGCCTTGACGCCGCAGATACCGAACATAGTCTCTGTCGCTACACCCGGGATGTGGTGTTCCACCCGGGTCGGTCGCCCCGACAGTTTCGAAACCCCAACCAAGTTAGAAAGGAATCGGAAGCGACGCCGTACATGAACACGACCTAGTACTCGCGGGTGAGAAGCACCGGCCAGCGGGAATGGTTCCTAGACTGAGTCCCGAGGTTTCCCGAAGCGAGAGAGGTGATTCGAAATGGCTCTTGAAGGTGCATGCTGGATCAAGTTCGAGGGTTCGATCGGCGCAATCACTGGCGACAGCGTCAAGGATAAGCGCAAGGGTGCCCTCGACATCATCGAGTTCTCGCACGACTTCGTCAGCCCCCGCGACCCGGCAACGGGCCAAGCGACGGGCAAGCGCGCTCACAAGCCCGCTTGCATGACGTTCGTCTACCAGAACTGCATCCCGCAGCTCTACGATGCTCTCGCCCGCAACGAGTCGGCCAAAGAGGTGAAGATCGAGTTCTACTCGAACAACGCCCTCGGCAAACACGGCGGCGTCGGCACCGAGGCGCTCCACTACCGCATCACGCTGAAGGACGCGTTCATCTCGCGCCTGCAGCACGTGATGTTGAACACGCGCGTCCTGGCTCAGACCGAGCGCGCTGACAACAAGTTCGTCGAGCACCACATCAAGAGTGAGTGGGTCTACGGCGAGATCACGTGGGAGTGGCTCATCAACGGGAACAAGATGGCGAACGACAACTGGAAGATCGTTCGCTGATCCACAGCGGTCTCCGGCGCCCGACGTAACACTCGGCGACCTGAGATCTGATGAAGCCGGGACGGCGCAAGCCGCCCCGGCTTTTCGCATTTTGCGGCCGGGGTAGGGCCGGTATGCTGCCGCTCGTGACCAGCTTGCTCAACCGCCTCGAGCGTGCTGCCGATCCGAACAACGTCGAACGGCACACGTGGAAGGCGGCCGACCTCGCCAGCGACGTGATCGAGCACCTCAAGCAGATGCTCTCGACCAGGCAGGGCAGCTCGCTCACAGCGCCCGACTACGGCGTGCCCGACGTCACCGAGCTGCTCCACGAGATGACGGAGGCGATCGCGCTCACGCAGCGGGCCGTCAAACACTCGCTCCAGACCTACGAGCCTCGGCTCAAGAACGTCCAGGTCCGTCACGTGAGGAACGAGAACGCGCTCGGTCAGCCATCGATGGTCTTCGAGATCACGGGGCACATCGTGCTGGCCGACGGGCGAAAACAGGCGCTGCGGATCGGGACGACCGTAGACGGCGATGGCGTGGTCAACCTCGAGGAGCTCTGAGGGCGCTCGATGTTCAACAAGTACTACCAGGACGAGCTCGCTTACCTGCGTGAGCTCGGTCGCGAGTTCGCAACCGCCTACCCGGGCATCGCGCCGATGCTGGCCGAGCGCGGCGGCGACCCCGAGGTCGAGCGCCTCCTCGAGGGCGCTGCGTTCCTCACCGGGCGCATCCGGCAGAAGATCGACGACGAGCTCCCCGAGGTCATCCACTCGGTCGCCGCGCTCCTCTTTCCCCACTACGTGCGGCAGATCCCGAGCGCGAGCATCGTCGAGTTCACCCCCTTGCCCAACGTCGTCCGCGAGAAGCTGATCGTGCCGCGCGGGTCCGAGGTCGGCAGCGTGCCCGTCGACGGCGTGTCGTGTCGGTTCCGCACCACCCAAGAG
>CALKVR010000981.1 GCA_938004815.1 uncultured Polyangiaceae bacterium
CGGTTCAGCGCGACGATCCCACCGAACGCGCTCACCTCGTCGGCGGCGCGCGCGTTTCGATAAGCGGCCTCGAGGTCCGACGCGACGGCTACGCCGCATGGGTTCGTGTGCTTCACGATCACCGCGGCCGGCCCTTCGAGCTCGCGCACGGCCTCGAACGCTGCGTCGACGTCGACCAGGTTGTTGAAGCTCAGCTCCTTGCCGCCGGCGCCGAGCGACTCGGCCGTCGCGATGCTGCCTGCGGCTGCGACCTTGTCGCGATAGAACGCGCCGCTCTGGTGCGGGTTCTCGCCGTAGCGAAGCCCGTAGACGCGCTCGAAAGGCAGCACGAGGTGGAGCGGGTAGGGGTCTGGCTCGGGGGTGTCGTGGGCCGCCGCCTCGGCCGGCACCGCGCTCAGGTAGCCGGTGATGGCCGCGTCGTAGGCCGCGGTGCGGGCGAAGGCCTTGGCGGCGAGGCGCCGGCGGGTCGCGGGCGTGGTGTTGCCGTGCGCCTCGATCTCGGCGAGCACGACCTCGTAATCGGCGGCGTCGCAGACGACGGTCACGCGGTCGTGGTTCTTCGCGGCGCTGCGGATCATCGAAGGGCCGCCGATGTCGATGTTCTCGATCAGCTCCTCGACCTTGGCTCCACGTTTCTCCAGCGTTTTTTCGAACGGGTAGAGGTTCACGCAAACCAGATCGATGACCCTTGCCCCGATCCGTCCGAGATCGGCCGCGTCGACCTCACCGCGCATCAGGATTCCGCCGTGAACGCGTGGATGAAGGGTCTTGACCCGGCCCGCCATCACCTCTGGGCTACCGGTGTAATCTTCAACGGCAATGACTTGTATTTGCTCGTCTTTCAGCGCCTTCAGCGTGCCCCCGGTGGAGAGGAGCTCGACCCCGCGGCTGGCGAGGGCTCGGGCGAATGCGACCAGGCCGGTTTTGTCGGAGACCGAGAGGAGAGCGCGCTGGACCATGGCCGCGGCTTAGCCTTCCGGTCCGGGGGCGCCAAGGCGTCTGGCCCGTCCCGGCGGTGTCGTCGTCGCTTTCTTGGCCCGACGAATCGGGCCGTGTTCTGTGGTCCTCACGCCCCACACGCGGGCGGAGCGGCGCCCGGGTGGCGCGGCTCACGAGGAGGCGATCGTGGCCATCCGAGAGGCCTGCAGCGTTTGTGATCAGAGCTTCGAGGTGCAGTTCCGCTACCAGATGGAGGAGCGCGACGGCGGCTTCTCGTTCTTCTGCACGCAGAAGTGTCTCGAAGCGAGCCAGACGCAGAGCGCCGATGGGGCGACGTGCGAGGCGTGCAGCAAGCGCTTCACCGTTAGCCTCGCCGTGCAGCTCTTCTACGTGAAGGGCCGCCGCGCCTACGCCTGCTCGATGCCCTGCCGGGCGCAGATCATCCGCGAGTCGCAGGGGGCCCGTCTGGGCGAGATGCTCACGGCGCGCGAGCCCGAAGCGGCTCCGCCCACCAGCCGCAGCGAGGCTGCCGGGGCCGCGCCCGCGGCGCCGGCCGTTGTCGTCCCGGTCATGCCCGCACGCCCGACGCGCGACGTCGCGAAAAAGCCGGCCATGTCCTCGGGGGACGCGCCCCGGGTGATCGCGGTGTTCAACCACAAGGGCGGCACGGGCAAGACGACCACGGCCGTCAGCGTCGCCGCCGGCCTCGCGATGAAGAACAAGCGCGTGCTCCTCGTCGACACCGACGCGCAGGGCAACGTCGCGGTGTCGCTCGCCGCCACCAGCGAGCGTTCGCTCTACCACGTGCTCGTCATGGGCCTCCGCGTCCAGGACGCGGTCAAGACGGTGCGGGACCGGCTCGATCTCCTCC
>CALKVR010000982.1 GCA_938004815.1 uncultured Polyangiaceae bacterium
GCCGCCCATGACGATGCGGCGGCGCACGCGGGCGGCCGCGCCGAGCGACTCCGGCCTCTCCGAGGTCGAGCCCGAGCCGGTGCAGGCCGACGAGAACGAGATCCGCGCGCTCCTCGATCAGGCGCAGGCCGAAGCGCAAAAGGGCCGCAAGCCGACGGCGCTCGCCAAGTTCCGCGAGGTGCTGCGCCTCGACCCCGCCAACACCGAGGCCCTCACCTGGGTCGACGAGCACCTGCGCCAGAAGCGCATGTACTCCGAGCTCCGCGACGTGCTCCTGGCCGCGTCGCGCGTCACCTCCCAATCGCAAGAGACGCGCAAGGCGCAGCTCCGCGACGTGGCCGGGCTCTGCGAGACGCAGCTCCGCGACATCGAGACCGCGATCACGGCCGCCAAGCAGATCGTCCAAATGGACCGCGGCGACGACGCGGCGCGCGAGCAGCTCCGTCGGCTCCTGGAGAAGTCGCAGAAGTGGGACGATCTTGCGACGGTCCTCGAGCAAGAGGCGATGAGCGCGCCGGACGTCGAGACCAAGATCGCGCTCGAGAAAAAGCTGGCGGGCCTGCACGAGCAGAAGCGTAAAGACCCGGGCGCCGCGGCCGAGGCGTGGGCGCGCATCGCCGCGCTCGCCCCCTCCGACGACACCGCGATTCAGACCGCGGTGCGGCTCTTCGAGAAGGGCGAACAGTTCCAGCAAGCGGCCGACGTCATCGCCGAGAACGTCACCGGGGTCGAAGACGACGCCCAGCGCGGCAACCTCCTCGGCAAGCTCGGCGAGCTGCGCCGCAAGGCAGGCGATCACGGCGGCGCGGGTGACGCCTTCGCCGAAGCGGGCGAGCTCACCAAGAAGGGCAAGATGTGGGAAGAGGCGGAGGCCGCGTACGTCGAGGCCGGCCGCTTCGTCGAGGCCGCCAACGCCCTCGACCAGCGCGCCAAGCTCGACGAGAACGAGGGCGCCGACGCCGCCAAGAAGGCCGAGTTCGTGGCGCGGGCCGCCGAGCTCTACGAGCGCGCCGGCGATCAGGGCGGCGCCATCGACAAGCTGATCGAGGCGTGCAAGCTCGTGCCCACGAGCGACGCGTTCGCGGGCAAGCTCGAAGAGCTGCTGCGCGGCGCCGACCGCCTCTCCGACCTCGCCACGTTCTTCGTCGAGCGCGCCGAGGCGCTGACCGACAAGGCCAAGCGCACGAGCGTGCGCTTCGCGGCCGCCGCGGTGCAGCGCGAGCTCGGCGACAGCGACGGCTCGCGCGAGACGTTGCTCCTCGTGTTGAACGACGGCGAGGACAGCCGCGCCCTCGAGCTCTTGATCGAAGACGCAGCCCAGCGCGGCGATCACCAAGAGCACGCCGATCTGCTCAAGCGCCTCATCGCGCTCACCGCCGACCGCGCGCAGAAGCTCGAGCTCTCGCTCCGCGAGGCCGGGCTCTACGCAGAGCCGCTCGATGATCCCAAGGTCGCGATCGAGCGCTACGACGCCATCGTCAAGGAGCTCGATCCGAGCTCGCGCGTCGCGCTCCACGCCATCGCCGATCTCGCCGAGAAGATCGGCGAAGAGGCGACGGCCGCTTCGGCGCTCGAGCGCGAGCTCCCGCTCACCGAGGGCGACGAGAAGGTCGAGCTCGCCCAGCGCCTCGCGCAGCTCTACGAGGGCCCGCTCGACGACCCGAAGGCCGCCATCCGCGCGCTCGATATCGTCCTCGAGGCCGACAGCGGTGACCTCGACGCGACCGAGCGTCTGCTCAAGCTCTGCGAGCGCGAAGAGCAGTGGGACCGCGTGGCCAAGCTGCTGGCCGTGCTCCTCGAGTACGAGGGCGACGAGAAAGAGGCGAGCGTCATGACACGCCGCCTCGCCGGTCTGCTCGAAGAGAAGCTCCAGAAGGGCGACGAGGCGCTCGGCGTCCTCGAGGGCCCCGCCGACCAGGGCGACCAGCCGTGTCGCGACGCCTACATCGAGCTCGGTGACCGCCTCGGGTGGAAGGGTGTCGTGGCGACCAAGGTGCTCCAGTGGAGCGAGGGCGCGCCACCTCCCAAGCGCCACGTCGCCCTCCGGTCCGCGTTCGACCGCTTCGTCGAGATCGGCCGCGACAAGGACGCGGCCCGGGTCGCGCTCGATCTGGCGCGCGGCAAGGCCGCCGACCGCGAGATCGGCGAGAAGCTCGAAGAGATCGCGAAGCGCAGCAAAGATCTGGACGCGCTCGGCGTCGCCCACGAGATCCTCGCGAAAGAGTACGCCGGCGTCGCACGCTCGGCCGAGCTGGTGCGCCAAGCCGAGGCCATGGTCGAGGCCGGCGCCGATGCGCTCGACGCCATCCAGCACGGCGAGAGCGCGCTGGCCGGCGTTCCCATCGCCGAGGTCGAGCCGCTCCTCGCTCGCCTCTCGGCGCTCACCCTCGCGCCTGGCCACGTCGTGGATCTCTACGAGCGGCAGGTCGGCCGATGCAAGTCACCGGGCGACCGGCTGACCGCGCTCACCCGAGCGACCCAGGTCGCGTCCAAGCAAGGCGCGCACGATCGGGCGCGGAGCTTCTTCGAGCTCGCGCTCGCGGGCGGCGTTCAAGAAGAGACGCTCGAGAAGCTCGAGCAAGCGGCGCGCGACGGCGACGCCCAGAACGGCGCCCCCGCCCAGAGCCCCAACTGTCTACGCCGGATCCTCGCCGATGCGCTCGCGGCGGGCGGGCAGGGGTCGCGCGATGGCGGCCGCACGCGCGCCGCCCTCCTGCGGCGCGCGGCCACGATCGCCAACCGCGATCTGGGTGACGTGACCAAGGCCTTCGAGTGGATCGGCGACGCGCTCGTGACCTACGTCGACGACGCGACGCTGGGCGCCCTCGACGATCTGGGCGCGCAGGTCGGTGATCTGCGCCGCGTCGAGGCCACCTTGGCCCGCGCGCTCGACGAGGTCTTCGACGGCCCGCTCGTCCGCAAGCTCCTCTCGCGGCGCGCGCGGCTCCGGCGCGATCAGCTCGGCGACCGCCAGGGCGCGGCCACCGATCTCAAGAAGCTCCACGACCTCTCGCCCTCCGATGGCGAGGTGATGAACGAGCTCTCGAGCTTGCTCGAACAGCTCGGTGATCACCGAGGTCGCATCCAGCTCTTCGAGGATCAGATCCTCCGCGGCCGCGACCCGGGCCAGCGAGCCGAGCTCGCGCGCAAGGTCGCCCGGCTCTGGGAAGAAGAGCTCGGCGATGCGCGCGAGGCCGCCGACGCGTGGCGCCGCGTCCTCAGGATGAAGGCGAACGACCCCGAGGCCACCGCCGGTCTCGAGCGAGCGAAGTCGGGCAAGATCAACCACAACCCGACCCCGATCGCGGCTGCCCCCATCCCCCCCGCTCCGCTCACGCGCGTCGCCGCGCCGCCGGCGTCGCTCATCGAGGCGATGGCCAACGAAGAGTCGATCGATCAGCCGCGGTTCGCTCCCGAGCCGTCGCCCACGCGCCTCGACGCGGTCGCGACGTCGGCCGCGCTCCGCGAAGCGGTCTCGACGGGCGAGAGCGACGTCTTCAAGGGCATCCCCGAAGAGACGGCCGACTCCGACGAGGCCGAGGAGGCGCTCGCCGGGCTCGTCGAGCGTCCTGCTGGCTACCCGGATTCGACGGGCAGCCCCGGGGCGTCGGAGCTCATGGGCCAACCCACGCCCGTCGTCCCGCTCGACGCGATCCCCGACGAGCTGGGCGCGCCCATCCCGGGAGCGCCGACTCCTCAAGGTGAGGTGCCGGCGCCGGGCCCGTCCGCGCCGGGCATGCTCATGAACGAGAGCGGCGAGCTTCACGCCGCGATCTCGACGCGCCCGCCGACGATGCCACCGGGGCCTCGCGTCGACGATTCGTTCCTGGGCGCCGGCCCCGACACCGGCGACTCGCAGGTTTCGGGCGAGCACGCTGTCGAGCAGGCGGCGTGGCAGCCCACGCCCGCGGGCGGCGACGAGAGCGCGTGGCAGGGGCAGCAGAACCAGGGTGAGTGGGCGCCACAAGCCGATTGGCAGCAGCACGCCAGCCAGCATCAGGGGCACGACCCGGCGCAGCAGGCGTACCCGGGGTACGAGCAGCCCGGCTACCAGCAGCCTGGCTACCAGCAGCCTGGCTACCAGCAGCCTGGCTACGAGCAGCCCGGCTACCCGCAGCAAGACGGTGGCGGCTGGCAAGAGCAGCAGCAACAGCACCCGCAAGCGCAGCAGCCCGAGAACGCCGCGTGGGGGCAGCAAGCGCAGGCTCACGCGTGGGCGCAGCAGGCCGGGCAGCAGCACCCGCAGCAGACCGGGTGGGCCCAGCAGCAGGGCCAGTATCCGCAGGTCGCCTGGGAGCAGCAGCAGGCTTGGGAACAGCAACAGGCCGCGTGGCAACAGCAGCAGGCCCAGCAACAGGGTTGGGATCAGCAGCACCAGCAGCCGCAGCAGGGCTGGCCGCAGCAGGGTTGGGCGCCGCAACAGCAGGGCTACGACGGCCAGCAAGTTCCTGCGTCGTCGCCGCCGAGCGCGCCCGTCGGTTCGCGGCCGCCGCCCGTCCCCGGCTCGAAGCCGCCGGTGCCGCGTTCGAATCGGCCCCCGGCCGACGACGACGACATCGAAGACGTCGACGACGCCGAGCTGATCGAAGAAGAGCCGTGACCCGGCTCGGCGACGTGGTCGTCCCGCGCCCGCTGCGACGGGGCGATCGGGTCGCCATCGTCGCGCCGTCGGGGCACTTCCCCCACGTGATCGTCTGGCGCGGCCTCTCGGTGCTGCGCGAGCGCTACCGCCTCCGCTTCGATCGCGGCCTCTTCGCCCGGTCGACCTACCTCGCCGGTGACGACGAGCGTCGCCGCGGCGAGCTCGCGAGCGCCCTCGCCGACGATGACGTCGCCGCCATCATCGCCGCGCGGGGCGGCTACGGGGCCAACCGCTTCGTTCACGAGCTCGATTGGTCACGCCTGCGCGAGCGGCCGAAATGGATCGTCGGCTTCTCCGATATCACCGCGCTCCACGTCGAGGCGGCCCGCGTCGGGGTCGCGACGCTGCACGCTTCGCACGTGACGGCGCTCGGCTGGTGCGATCGCGCCGGGCGCGCGTCGCTCTTGCGCGCGCTCGAGGACCCGCTCGCGCCGCGCCGCTTCGACGGCCTCGCAGGGTGGGTGCCCGGTGAGGCCGAGGGGCCGCTCTTTGGAGGCAACCTCGCCCTCTTGCACGCCTGCGCCGCGGCGGGCCGGCTCGCCGTTCCCGACGGCGCCGTCGTGTTCATCGAGGACATCGGCGAGCGGCCCTACCGGCTCGACCGCATGCTCACCACGCTCGTCGTCGGCGGGCACCTCGCTCGCGTGCGCGCCGTCGCGCTGGGCGACTTCACCGACTGCCACCCCGGCCCCGACGGCGCGACCGCGCTCGACGTTGTGCGTGGGATAGTGGGGCGCCTGGGCGTTCCCGTCGTCGCGGGCGTGCCCGCAGGCCACAGCCTCCGCAACGAGCCGCTGGTGCTCGGCGTGCGCGCCCGCGTGACGGCTGCGGGCGGCGGCGGCGCGCTCGAGGTTTGACGGGCGGCCCGCTCGCGCGCCAAACACGAGCTGTCAACTCGTCGCGACCATGCGGCCGGAGCGGATCGTCGACATCCACCGCGGCCAATCTTCGCGGACGTGGACCCAATCGAGCTGGAACCGATCCGTCGCCACGAGCGCGCCGACCACGTCGCGGTCGAGCCTGCATCCGCCCGCCAGCCTCTGCCAGCTCGGGTCGAGCCACCGCTGCACGCGGCGAGAGCCGGCGTCGAGCGCCAACCCGTGCTCGGCGAACACGAGCTGCCCACCGTCGGCGATGACGCGCGCGATCTCTCTCGCGGTCCGCTCGGTATCGTCGACGCTGCAAAACGCGTAGGTCAGGACGACGGTGTCGAACGCTCGGTCTTCGAACGGGAGAGCCTCGCCGCGCCCTTCGACCCACCTCAAGGGGAAGCCGACGTCGCGCCCGCGGTCCCGCGCTCGGGCGAGCAGGTCGCGAGCGGAACGATCCGCTCGCGATGTCGCGTCGGGCCTGCCCCGCGGCACACCGCGTCGATGACCGGAGGCAGCACACGCTCGCGCCAGAGCGACATCACCGCCGTCGTAGCAGGTCCCGGCTCGAGTGACAGCGCGGCTGCGGGTACCCTCTCGCGTGCCATGCCGAGCCCGACAGAACCCCGAGCGGCGTCGATCGCGGTGGCGCCCATTCGCGACCAGCCTGGCGATCCGGATGCGGTCCGCCTGGCAAACGGGTTCCTCGAGGACGTTATCGCCGAGCTGGCGCGTTTCCCCGAGTTCGAGGTCCTCTCGGCGCGGACGTCGCTGGCGCTGCCCCCCGACGAGCTCGCTCCGGAGCGGCTCGCGTCGCGCTTCGGCGTGACCCACCTGCTCGACAGCTCGATCGTGCCGGATCGAGAGTCGATCCGGGTCCGCGCCAACCTGATCGAAGCGCCATCCGGGCTCCAGCTGTGGAGCCAGCGCTACGACGTCTCGCTGCGCGAGATCTTCGCCGTACAGGACGACGTCGCGGCGCACGTCGCGAATCACTTGAAGGGGCACATCCACCGGTCGCGTCTCGCTCGCGCCAAGGCGCGGCCGGTGACGACGCTCGAGGCTTACGACTGCTGGCTGCGCGGGCGCGCGTGCTTGGCTCGAGGGACGGTCGCCGCCGACGCGGAGGCGCGGGAGCTGTTCGAGCGTGCTCTCACCCTGGACCCGACCTACGCCCGGGGCTACCTCGGGCTGTCGCTGAGCCACTTCAACGAGTGGAGCTGCCAGCTCTGGTCGGAGTGGGAGGCGAGCGAGCGGCTCGCGTTCGAGTACGCGACGCGTGCCGTCGACCTCGACGACACCGACTACCTCGGCCACTCCGTCCTCGGCCGCATCCTCGTCTACCGTCGGCAGTACGCGGTCGCGCGGCAGCACCTCGAGCGCGCGATCGCCCTTTGCCCGAACGACGCCGACTGCCTCGTCCAGGTCGCGTTCTGGTACGCCTACCTGGGCGAGCCCGCGACCGGCCTCGCCATGGCCGAGAAGGCCTTCCGGCTGAACCCGCTCCACGACGGGTCGTATTGGATCACCTCTGCGCTCCTCCTCTTCGTGGCGCGGCGCCCGTCGGAGTCCGCGGCGATGGTCGAGAAGGCGCCGCCGAACCTCATCGTGGACCAATCGGCGTACGCCGCGGCTGCTTACGCGCACGCGGGCGATCGCGACGCCGCGCGGCTGCAAGTCGCGCAGTTTCTCGCCACGTTCCAGGAGAAGATCACGTTCGGGCGCGTCCCCGACGCCGGCGAGCCGCTCGCCTATCTGCTCCACGTGAACCCGTTCGCGAGGCCCGAGGACGCGGCCTATCTCGTGGATGGCCTGCACAAG
>CALKVR010000983.1 GCA_938004815.1 uncultured Polyangiaceae bacterium
CGGGAGGGGAAAGCGCCCGCCGCCGGCAGCGGTCTCCTGGATCACCGTCACTTCTTGCTGCGCAGCCAGCGCATCCGCTCGCCGATCATCTTCTCGTACCCCCGCTCGGTCGGCTCGTAGAACACGGTGCCCTCCAGCTTCTCCGGCAGGTACGTCTCGTCGGCGGCGAACGCGTCGGCCTCGTCGTGGGCGTACCGGTAGCCGTCGCCGTAGCCCTCCTTTTTCATGAGCCCGGTGACGGCGTTGCGGAGCTTCATCGGGACCTCGAGCGCGCCGCGATCACGGACGACGGCGCGCGCGGCCTGCCAGGCCTTGGTCGACGCGTTCGACTTCGGCGCCGTGGCCAGGTAGAGGCACGCTTGCGAGAGGGGGTACATGCCCTCGGGCATGCCCAGCCGGCGGAACGCGGCGTCGGCCGCGACCGCGAGCTCGAGCGCGCGCGGATCGGCGTTGCCGATGTCCTCGCTGGCAAAGATGATCATGCGCCGCAGGATGAACAGCGGATCGTCGCCCGACTCGAGCATCCGCATCATCCAGTAGAGAGCGGCGTCGGGGTCGGAGCCGCGCATCGACTTGATGAAGGCGCTGACGACGTTGTAATGCTCCTCACCGGCCTTGTCGTAGAGCAGCGTCTTGTGCTCGCTCTGCGCGGCCACGTCGTTCACGCCGACGCGCGCGTCGCCCCGCGCCACCGCCTCGTCGGCCGCGACCTCGAGCGCCGTGAGCGCGCGCCGCGCATCACCCTGGGCCAGCCGCGCGAGGGCACGCACCGCCTCGGGCTCGACCTCGATCGCGCCGTCCAGGCCGGCAGGGCTCGTGATCGCGCGCTCGACGATGCGCGCGATGGCGTCCTCATCGAGCGTGCGCAGACGGTGGACCTTGCAACGCGAGAGGAGCGGCGCGTTGACGGAGAACGACGGGTTCTCGGTGGTGGCCCCGATGAGGGTGAACGTGCCGTCCTCGACGTGGGGCAGGAGCGCGTCTTGCTGCGACTTGTTGAACCGGTGGATCTCGTCGATGAAGAGGATGGTGCGCTTGCCTTCGTAGCGCCGCGCCTCGCGGGCGGCGTCGACGGCCGCGCGCACGTCGGCGACGCCGGAGAGCACCGCGTTCATCGCCACGAACCGGGACTTGGTCGTGTCGGCGATGATGCGCGCGAGCGTCGTCTTGCCCGAGCCCGGCGGGCCCCAGAGGATCATCGAGCGCACCCGATCGGCCTCGACCGCATGCGCGAGCGGCGACGAGGGCCCGAGCGCAGTGTCTTGCCCGAGCAGATCGCCGAGCGCGCGCGGGCGGACGCGCTCGGCTAGGGGGATGGTGCCCTTCAGCGCGGGGTCGAGGCGATCGGCGGCCTCGAAGAGGGTCGACGACGAGCTCGTCTTGGGCGCCGCGCGCCGCGCGCTCATGGCGCCGTTGCCTTGGCCGGGCGCGCGCCGAATATCGCGGTACCGACGCGCACGAGCGTCGCGCCCTCTGCGATCGCTTCTTCGAAGTCGCTCGACATCCCCATCGAGAGCTCCGGCCCAGGGTCGAGCCCAGCCGCGCGCAGCTCGGCCGCCGCCTCGCGCAGCCGGGCGAAGAACGGCCGCGCGTCTCGAGCGTCGTCGACCGCCGGCGGCACCGTCATGAGCCCGCGCAGCCTCAGGTTCGGGAGATCACCGATGGCTCGGCAGAGCGCGGCCAAGTCGCTCGGTGCGCAACCCGACTTCTGCGCCTCTCCCCCGACGTTCACTTCGATCAAGATCGCGATCGGGGTGGTCGCGCGCTTGTCGATCTCGCGCGCGAGATCGACGCGGTCGACCGTCTCGACGAGGCGAGCCCGAGGCACGACGTCCTTGACCTTGTTGCGCTGGAGGTGACCGATGAAGTGCCACTCGATGTCGGCGAGATCCGCGAGCGCGGTCGCCTTGGCCGCGAGCTCTTGCGCGTAGTTCTCACCGAAGCGGCGCTGCCCGGCGGCGTACGCTTCGCGGACGCGCGACGCGTCCTGACCCTTGGACACCGCGAGCAGATCGACGCTGCCCGGCGAGCGGCCCGCCTCGCGCGCCGCGCTGGCGATCCGCTCTCGAACCTGCGCCAGGGCATCGGCTACCGACATCGGCAGGGCCGACTCTACCCCCTTCTGCTGAGCCGTGCAGGTGACAGGGAGGGCGGGTGCTTGTGCCAGCGTGAGCCACGGTGCGAATGAAATTCCGCAGTTCTAGGCGAATTTGCGTGGCATACTGGTTGCGTCATCATGCTTAGGATGAGCTCGCGCTTGGTTTGGCTGGGGGCGTTCCTCGTCACGGGGGCCGTGGCCAGCTGCGTCTTCGATCCTCAGCCCGAGCCTCCGGGCTTCAACGATGGGGATGGGGGCGCCGACGGCGCGACGGGCGGCTCGTCCTCGTCCAAGAGCTCGTCGGGCTCGACCTCGGGGTCGGTCTCGTCCTCGTCGAGCGGCTCAGGCTCGTCGGTCGCGAGCAGCTCGGCGT
>CALKVR010000984.1 GCA_938004815.1 uncultured Polyangiaceae bacterium
CCCTTCCTGAGGCGGAGGCGGCGGGGGCTGCGGAGGCGGCTCGGCCGGTGGAGGGGCCGTAGGCTGCGGTGCCGGCTGCGCGTGCGCCGTCGCGGTGAGACACAGCACGACGGCGGCCGAACCAAGAAAGCAACGTGAAGAGTCGATCATGCGCCGGAGGGTACCGCTTGCCGCGCGGGTGGGAACCTCCGCCGATTGTCGCGCGACGATTTCTCGCCGCCCGTGTCCGTGAGGATGACGCCATGCTGCCGCCCGCGCTTCGTTGCTTCGCCGTCGTCCTCGGGCTCCCGATCTGCCTCGCCGCGTGCAGCGACGACGACCACGGTGCAGGGGGCAGCGGTGGAGAGAGCGCGTCCACCGCGGCACCTGCGACCGGGAGCTCGACCACGGCATCCTCGGCCTCGTCGTCGAACGGGTCGTCGTCGAGCTCCGCGAGCGGCACCAGCGCGAGCGGCTCTACCTCGGCCGGGTCGGGAGGTGGCGGGGGCGACCAACTGTGCAACGGCGAGCAGTGCCACGCCGATCAGATCTGCGAGCCTTCGGGGTGTACGTTCCCTTGCACCGGCGCCAGCGTCCCCGGCGACTACGCGACGCTCGAGGCGGCGGTGCAAGCTCTCGCAGGCATCCCCGGCTCGGTCATCTGCCTCGCCGCGCAGGACTACGCCGAGCCCGGGTTCGTGATCTACGGCGACGATCTCACGATCGTGGGGCCATCGGCCTCGGAGACCACGATCTCGCTCATGCCGAGCGCGCCGGTGCGCAAGAACGTGACCTTCCGCGGCGTGACGTTCACCACGCCCATGCGCGCGTCGGGCGCCTTGAACGTCAGCGTCGACGTGCACGCGATCGGCGTTCGCTTCGAAGCAGGAATCGACCTCGACCGCGGCGGCAGCGGCAGCGGCGCCTCGGACGTGGCGGTCACGGTCGACGGCTGCGACATTCGTGGCGGCGTCTTCGCGCTCGACGGATCGACGGGCCTGCAAGGCGACTACTTCTTCACCGCCATGAACAGCTGGTTTCACGACACGCCCGACGACGCGTGCGTCCGCGCGTCGCTCTCGAACAGCTCGGCCGCGCTCACGTTCGATTTGCGCAACAACACGATCGTCGGCTGCGAGACCGGCGTCGACGTCTACCGGAGCTCGATCAGCGGTGGCAACGCCGTCACGTTGAGCCTGTTCAACAACATCATCGCCAACCACACTGCGCTCGGCATCTCGATCGACGTGAGCGGCGACGAGATCGTCTCGACCGGCAACAACGCCCTGTTCGGCAACGCCAACAACTACGCCGGCGCTGCCGTCGACGGGCCGGGCTACGTCAAGATGGACTGTTTGCTCGACGACGCTGCTGCGCCTCCCAGCCTCGGCGCAGGCTCGCCGTGCCTCGACGCCGCCGATGCCGCCCAGGCTCCCACGAACGATTACTGGGGCGCGCCGCGGTCCGCGACGCCCGACATCGGCGCGGTGGAGGTGCCGTAGCCGCGCGAGCACGGAACGTCGCTGCCAGCTTGGCGCGCCAGGGCGCCTGTCCCTGCCACGCTGACGCCTCTGGTGCTGTGCGATTTGCTTCGGCGGCGGAAAGCACGCGCGAATGCAGCGTGGCGTCGTCCTTGCTGAGTCGCCTGCCGCCGGACGAAAGAGAGGGCGACGCGGTGGATGGGCTCGCAGAGTGGGCGGAAATCGCCGAGGTGCGCGACGCGCGAGACGACATGCGCGGGGTGCCGTTCGCCTTCGCCATCGATTCCCATCTGGGCGCAGAGACGGGAACGATCAATGTCCTCAACGCGTTTCGTTTGGCGTTCTGGGTGAAGGATCGCTACGTCGGGCGGCTCGAGGCCCCTCTCGTCACCGAGCACCCGGTGGTGGCCGGTTTCGCTCGCGCGGCCGAGTTGATGCTCGTCGACTTTCCGGCGGCGGCCTACGCGACGGTCTTGCCGCACGAGATTTTCGGCCACGGCGCGCGGCTACGCGAGCTCGGCCTCGAGGCGTCGTACCAGTTCCTGCCGACCCCGCCCTATGGCTTCGACCCGAGCGGGACGTTGCCCCCGCCAGCGTTCTACGCGGCCTCGCCCGACGAGCGGATCGTCGTGCTCCAGTCCGGTATCCGGGTGGAGAACTTCCAGGCCCGCGCGATCCTCCGCTCTGCGGTTCGGTCTCGCCGCCTCGACCACATCGACTCCGGGCTCCTCACCGGCATCAAGATTCACGAGGTCTTCGAGGCGTCTCTGCCGTGGGAGTCGAACGACGTGCGCGAGTGGACGACCATCTTGGCGGAGAAGACGGGCGGCTCCGCCGAAGCTCTGCAGACGCGGTACCTCATCGGATCCGTGGTCACGACGTTCACCAACCCGACGCTCCTCTACGCGGCCTACGACGTCGGTTGGCGCTTTCTCGTCGAAGGCGAGCGCACCGGGCCGCTGCCGGCGCCGACGATCGACGGCGTCTCGCTCTGGTTCGACACGCACGTGAGCCCGGTGCCGTGGGGGATGGAGTACGAGCTGACCGCGCTCGCGCGTGTCCACGGGGTCGTGCTCGAGGCGACGCCCCGCGTGGGACATGGCCCCGGCGGCGGCTCTGCGGGCTTCGCGGCAGACGTGAGCGAGTGGCGCGTGTTGCCGGGGCTCGTCCTCGCAGGAGGCGTCGACGTCTGGGTGCAGCCCGAGATCGATTTCGATCGCGTCAGGCTCGGTGGCCTCGGGCTCGGCGTCCTCTCGAGCGGACCACCCGCGCGCGATCGCGGCCGGCCCGGGGTGCGCGCGTACGGCGAGACACGCTTCGAGCACGAAGGGCTGTTCTTCGGCGTACGGTTCGGCGGCAAGACGCGCGGGCTCAGCGGTCTCGCTTCGATCCAGGCCGAGACAGAGGCGACGGGCCTCGTGGGCGTGATCCTCGGCCCGCCCTGACCTTTGCGGAACGAGCCCAGCCGACCTGAGGGGGCCGGCTGGGTCATCCAACGAGGTCAGTCCGCGATCTGGAGGTTGTCGATGAAGACGCCCGGGTTTACGACCGAGCCGTCGGTGCGGAACGCGACGCGCAGGTAGATCTGGCTGTTGGCGTAGGCGCTCAGATCGACGGTGCGCTGCACCCAGCCCGGCGAGAGACCCGACCAAGCCTGCTCGCTGGCGATGGTCGTGTTGTAGGCCGGCGTGACCGCGGTCACGAGGGTGTAGGTCACGCCGTCGGTGCTCACCTTCACGTTGAAGCCGTCGCAGCAGCTCTCGGTGTCGTACCACGTCCAGAACGTGAGCTGAGGCGCGGTGGTCCCCGTGAGATCGATGAGGCCCGAGGTCGCGTGGTTGGTCGCGTATGCGAGCCCGTTCGGGTAGTCACCCGAGAGCACGCACGCGATCGCCTGCGTGCCGCCGTAGGCGGAGCCGGGCCCGCCGGTGGGGACGCCGCAGCCCCACGAGCCCGCCATCGTCCAGCCGTTCGGGCACGCGCCCTCGAACGTCTGCTGGTAGAGGCCCTCTTGCACGGTGAACGTGAAGGTCTCTTCGTCGAAGTTGGTGGGGAGGAGCGGCTCCTCGACGCGCACGGTCACGGTGGCCGGCCCGAGGTTGGCCATCGCGGGCGTGCCCGAGAGCGCGCCGGTGTTCGCGTCGATGCTGAGCCAGCCGATGTTGGTGCCCCCGACGATCGACCACTGCGCACCGGTCGTGCCGCCCGTCTTGGCGACGCCGTCGCTGTAGGGCAGGCCGGCGAGCGCGTTGCTGATCGAGGTAGTGGTGATGTCGAGCGGCACGTTGACGGCCTCACCGACCTGGACGTCGTCGATGTAGATGCCGGGGTAGACGACGCTGCCGTCGGTCCGGAACGAGAAGCGCAGCATGATCTGCTGGCCCGCGTACGGCAGGAGGTTGACGGTCACGAGCTGCCAGCCGAGCGCCTGCTGGTGGCCGCCCCAGCCGGGCTGCCCCGCGACGGTGAGGTTGTAGGGCGGGTTCACGTCGGTGATGACCGACCACGTCAGGCCGTTGTCGGTGCTGACCTTGACGTTGTAGGCGTCGTACGTGTTGCCCTCGGTGTCGACCCAGTGCCGGAACGAGAGGATAGGCTCGTCGGCGGTGCCGAGGCCGATCGGCGGGGTCTGCGCCCAGTTCACCTCGTACGTCTGGCTGTTCGAGTAGTTGCCGGCGAGCACGGTGCCGATGACGTTCGCGCCCTCGAAGGCGGCCGGCGGTCCGACGCTCGTGGGGATGCCGCATTGCCACTCGCCGCTCAGCGCCCAGCCGGGGGGCGGGCACTGCTCGAAGTTCGCCTCGAGGTACACCGTGCAGAACGGATCGAGGGTGCCGCCGCAGGTGCCGTTCGTGCACGTGTCGCCGGTCGAGCAGGTGCTGAAGTCGTCGCAGGTGGTGCCGTTCGGCACCGGCGAGAGCACGCACTGCTGCGCGGCGTTGCAGATGCCGGTGTTGCAATCGTCGGTGCCCGAGTTGCATTGGCCGCCCACCGGGACGGCGATGCCCTCGCACGCGCCGGTGATGACGTTGCAGACGCCGTTCTGGCAGCCGACGTCGAGCATCGAGCAGTCTTTCGGGACGCCGCCCTGGCACGAGCCCGCGTCGCACGTCTTGGCGACCATGCACGGGTCGCCGCCGACGGTGCAGACCGTGCCGTCTTGCGACGGATCGGCGACGCCCTCGCACAGGCCGTTCTGCGGGTTGCAGATCGGATAGAGGCAGTCGTCGACGACCGTGCCCGAGCAGTCGAGCGGCGCGCCCTGGCAGACGCCGTTCTGACAGATCGCGTTCGCTTCGCAGAGCACGGGCGACGTGCACGGGCTGCCGTTCGGTACGGGGCCACCGACGCAGGCGTCGCGGTCTTCGTCGCAGACGAGGAGCAAGCACTCGTCGGGCGACCCCTCGCAGATGCGGTCGGGGCCCGACTCGCAGAGACCACCCTGACACGTGTCTTCGATCGTGCAGTACAGGCCGTCCTCGCAAGGCGAGTCGTCTTCGGCCATCTCGATCTCGCAGACCCCCGTGTCCTCGTTGCACACGGACACGTAGCAGTCGGGCGCTTGCACCTTGCTGCAGTCCTGCGCGCAGGCCGAGCTGCCGCCCGAGCCGCCCTCACCCGAGCTGCTCGACGACGTGGCGGTCGTGCTGGCGGTGGTCGTGCTGGTGGCGGTCGAGCTGACGGTGCTCCCGCCCGTCCCGTCGGTTTCGATCTGCGTGGCGCACGCGCCGAGCGCGAAGAGGGAAGCGAGTAGGGGGGCGAAGAATAACCGTTTCATACGTCTCCAACCCTAGTCCGGCTTTGGCCGGGCCTCACGGCCAAAACGCATCTACGCTTCCGGATCGCGATGACCGCTGCCCCGAGGCTGCTCCCACTTTCCGTGATTTCCGGGGTGGCGCTCGCCTTGTCGGTGGCCTGCGCCGAGCGGACCGAGCCCGATGGAGCAGGGGCCGGCGGAACGGGGCAGACCGTCGCACCGGCGTCGGCGAGCAGCGCCGGCTCGAGCGCGACGCAGGGAGCAACGGGTGGGGGCGGGGAGGGTGGCGGTTCCCAGCCGTCGGCCACGCAGAAGATCTGCGATCTCACCGGCCCCGGTACCAGCTCGAAGGCGTTCGGCGTAGGCGGGACCGACCTCGGCATCGCGGTGCGTCAACCCGACGGCCAGATCGCGTACATCTTCGGCGACACCTTCGAGAACGACGGTGTCGGTGGACCGGGGTGGCGCTCGCCCGTGCTCTTGCGCGCGGCGGGTGGGCACCCCGACGGTTGTATCCAATTTACGAGCGCTGCCGGCGGCTCGTACGCCAAGCAGATCCTCGACTACGAGCACAACGCCGAGCACTCGACCTGGCTGCCGTCCGACGCGATCACGATCGGGGGCCGGATGTACCTCCATTTCATGGTCAACCAGACCCTCGGCACCGTGCTCTGGAGCGAGATCGCCTACTCCGACGACAACGGCGAGAACTGGAGCCTGAGCGGCACGACGTGGAGCGGCGCCGAGAACCAGGGGTTGCGGCAGCTCTGGACATGGGAGCGCGGTGATGACGGTTTCGTCTACACGCTCTCGACGGCGTTCACTCGCGACCGCGGCATCATCCTTCACCGGGTGCCCGAGGCGCAGCTCCTCGACAAGAGCGCGTACGAGCCCTGGGGCTACGCCGCCGGCCGCTGGGCGTGGGGCAACCCC
>CALKVR010000985.1 GCA_938004815.1 uncultured Polyangiaceae bacterium
GATCCGGCCTACGAGCACCTCAAGCTCAAGCGCCGCCTCATCCTCGAGGGGGTGATGGACGACTACAACCGGTTCCGCGGGGTGGTTAGCCAGTCCGACCTTCACAAGATCGACGCCCACCTCGATCACCTGAGCGATCTGCACAAAGAGCTCTCGGCGGCCCCCGTGCTCTGCCAGCCGCCGACCGATATCACCGAGGACGACAGCGCGAGCGGCGACGTCGTGGGCGCGCTGCACGTGAAGATCATCCTCGCCGCGCTCCGCTGCGGGCTCACGAACGTGGCCAACCTCGAGATCGCCGACATCCTGACGCCCTGGACGCCCGCGGGGCTCCAGGTCGACTCGGGCTTCGGCATCGGGCATTCGCTCGGCCACTACGCGCGTGACGTCGGCCCGACCGGCCTCTACCCCGACCTGGCCGACCCGTGGCTGGCCGAGATGCTCGACAACCGCCGCTGGCGCATGAGCCTGTTCCAAGCCATCGCCGAAGGGCTCGACGACCCGGCGTTCATGGAGGGCGGAAACACGATGCTCGACAACAGCCTCATGTACTGGACGAGCGAGTTCAGCGAGCCCGCCAGCCACTGCTCGGCAGGGTCGCTCTGCCTCCTCGCCGGGAGCGCCGGCAACTACTTCAAGACGGGCCGGCACATCGACTACAACACCCACGCGCAGCAGAACCCGAACACGCTCCAGTACGCGACCAACGAGTCGACCCACAACCTGTTCACGTCGATCCTCCAGGCTTTCGGCGGCACCGACACCCACTTTGGGTCGAACCACGTCGCGCACCAGGGCCCGCTGCCCAACCTGACCTGACGTCGTCTTGGACTGCCAGGTCGGAGGCGAGACTTGGTAACCTGATCGCCCGTGCGTCGGTTCCTGCTCGCCAGCCTGTTTTCCATCGGATGCGTCGTGCCCGACGTCTCGGTCGAGGGGCACGCGTGTCCGTGCCCCGCCGGCTACGTCTGCGACGGCGCGACCCAGACGTGTGTGGCGGGCATCGCGCCCACCACGTCGAGCGGGCTCGGCGGCGGCGCGCCGACAGGCTCGAGCTCGAGCGGCGTTGCGGTGTGTGCGGGGGTCTGCGGCACACCCGGCTGCGGCGCGTGCCCGGATGTCCCCGTCGTCGATGCGGGCGGGTTCGGCGTCGACGCGCTCGAGGCGACGCGCGGCGACTACGAACGGTTCTTGGCCGACGCGGTCGACCCGGCCGGCCAGTCGCCGCAGTGCCAGTGGAACACCTCTTACGAACCCATCGTCGACGCCGACGCGGGTTGCCCCGATGCCTACGACTTCTCGCAGGCGGACTACCCCATCTCGTGCATCGATTGGTGCGACGCGGCCGCGTTCTGCGCATGGGCCGGCAAACGCATGTGCGGCCGCAAAGGCGGCGGCACGGTAGGTGTCCCGGATGTCAACGACGCGTCCGTGAGCGAGTGGTACGCGGCGTGTAGCGCCGGGGGCACCCTCGCGTTCCCCTACGGCGACACCTACGACGCGATGGCGTGCAACACGTTCGGCAACGCCTCCGACCTCGTCGGCACCGGCTGGTTCGTCGACTGCGAGGGTGGCTACCCCGGCGTCTTCGACATGGTCGGCAACGTCGAGGAGTGGGAGGACGCCTGCGAGATCGGCGCCGACCCGGCGGCCGACAACTGCCTCCTGCGCGGCGGCGCGTTCTGGGCCGACGACAGCACGCCCGATCGCGACTACGCGGTTTGCACGTCCAACGTCGAGCGGCGCCCCGACCGGAGCAACGCCTCGCACGACTGGGGATTCCGCTGTTGCAAGGACCTCTGAGGCTCGGCCGGTACGACGTCATCGACTTGCTCGCGACCGGCGGGATGGCCGAGGTGCACCTCGGCCGCCTCATGGGGCCGAGCGGCTTCGAGCGCGTGGTCGTGATCAAGCGCATCCTGCCGCACCTCGCGCGCGCGCCCGCGTTCGTCGACATGTTCCTCGACGAGGCCCGCATCGTCGCCAAGATCGATCACCCCAACGTCGTGCAGGTGATCGAGCTCGGTCGCGACGGCGACGAGCTCTACCTGGCCATGGAGTTCGTGGAGGGTGAGAGCTTGGGCGGCTTCATGCGCCGCCATTGGGTGTCGGGTGGCTCGATCGGCTTCGAGCTCTCGGCGTTCATCATCGCCCAGGCGTGCGCGGGGCTGCACGCGGCCCACGAGCTCAAGGACGCCGACGGTCGCCCGCAAGAGATCGTGCACCGCGACGTCTCGCCGCAGAACATCATGATCACCTACGGCGGTCGGGTGAAGGTCCTCGACTTCGGCATCGCCAAGGCTGTCGATCGCGCGACCCAGACGCGCACCGGCGAGCTGAAGGGCAAGGTCGAGTACATGTCGCCCGAGCAGTGCCGCGCCGAGCCCCTCGATCGTCGCTCCGATGTCTTCGCGCTCGGGGTTCTGCTCTACGAGCTCTCGGTGGGCAAGCGCCTGTTTCGCCGCGGGGGTGAGCTCGCCTCGCTCCGCGCGGTCTGTGAAGACCCGATCCCCACGCCGCGCTCGATCGAGCCGGGCTTTCCCGCGGCGCTCGAGGCGATCTGCATGCGCGCGCTGTCGCGTGACGTCGGCGGGCGATACGCGACCGCCGATGAGATGCGGCGCGACCTGATCGGCTTTCTTCGCACCACCGAGAACGTCGGCCTACACGAGGAGGCGCTCGGTGACCGGATGCGCGAGCTCTTCTCCGACCGGGTCGAGCACAAGCGCGAGCTCTTGCGCGCGCTCCGCTCGGGCGGCGCTCCCAAGAAGCTGCCGGCGCCCGAGGTCGACCTCCAGGTCGAGCCGCC
>CALKVR010000986.1 GCA_938004815.1 uncultured Polyangiaceae bacterium
CTTCGAGGGCGCGCTCATCCTCTTTGCGGCGTACCTCGTGCACCGGCTCCTCGGTATCGGGCCGAGCGATCTCAACAAGGACATCGTCGACAACGACCCCGACCACAACATCTTCATCTCGCTCGAGTGGCTCGAGCAGGCGTTCGTCTACGCCGGCCTCGGCTGCATCGCGTTCGGGGCCGCGACCGAGGGGCTCTGGAGACCCCGCACGCGCGGCTACTACGATCCGCTCCTGCCGATGGCCGCGGTGGGGATGGTGTGGCTCGTCGTCAGCTACTTCCCGCACTCGAACATGTACGTCCTCTTGCCGACGGTGCGGGCCGAGCGCCTCTGGTACTTCCCCGTCATCGGCACCAGCCTGGTGATCGGGCCGACCCTCGTCGCCATCTTTCGGTGGCTCCGATCGCTGGCGATCGAATGGCCCCGCGTCGCGCGCTTCGCCTGGCTCGTGCCGGGCGTGTTCCTCGGCTTCCAGACGGTGCGCGCGTACCTCCACGCGATGGACTACCGCGACGACCTCGTCTTCTGGGAGGCGACCAAGAACGCGGTGCCCAACAGCGCCAAGGCCCACCTCAACTACAGCGTCATGGCCGGGGCTCGGCAGATGTGGGAGGTGCGCCTGGGCGAGAGCCACATCGCGCGCAAGCTCGCGCCGGACTGGGCGATGGCCCACATCTACACCGGCGACACGCTCTGCCGCATGGGCCGCCCCGACGAGGCGTGGGAGCACTACAAGACCGGCTTCGAGAAGGGCCCGAACGACAAGAGCCTCATCTCGCTGGCGCTGCAGTGCTTGTGGGACACCGGCAAGCTCAAGGAGCACGAGGCCGAGCTGCGCGAGCTCGAGAAAAAGCACGAGCGGTCGTGGCTCGCTTGGCTCATCTACGACACGCTGCTCAACGGCGACAAGAACGGCGGCGTCTCCAAAGAGTACCGCCCCCGCAGCTACAACGAAGCGGCCAAGGACGACGAGACCTCGTCGTCCGAGGGCGAGGGCGCGACTTCCGACGCGAGCGCGTCGGCGAGCGAGAGCGCGACCGGCTCGGCCGACGTCGAGCCCGCGGGGAGCGGGTCGGCTGGCAACCAGGCCAAGCAAGGGGGAGAGGAGAAAGAATGAACGCATCTCGCTGTGCGTGCGGGGCCATCGCGGCCCTCGCCACCGCGTGCGGATCGCCCGGCGCCTCGACGACGGTATCGCCGAGCGCTTCCACGGCAGTCGCTACGGCGCCGCCGGCCCCGAGCGCGAGCGCGCCGCCCGAGCCCCCGCGCGCGGGCTGCCCCGCCGTCGAGCCCTCGTTCACGCCCACGGGCGATTACCGTCACAAGCGCACGCGCCTCCTCGTGCAGTCGCAGGGCTCGCCGCGCCACGCCGCCTCGGACGTCGCGGTCGCGGTCGGCAAGCCGGCGCGGCTGCGAGGCAAGTTCGTCTACGGCAAGGCGGGCAAAGATCTAGAGGACGAAGAGATCTCGCTCTTCGTCCGCGACGAGAGCTGCACGTGGCGCGGGGTCGGCTCGGCCTTCACCGACGATGACGGTTGGGTCACGCTCGAGGCGCCCGAGACGCTGACCGCCGACCCCGGTATCTACGCCTTTCAGCTCGTCGTCCGCGGCGACGGCTCGCGCGCGGGGGGTAACATCTACGCGCTCGCCCCTGGGACGCCGACGGCGGTGTTCGACGTCGACGCCACCCTGACCACGAGCGACAGGGCCCTGTTCGACCAGATCGCCGAGGGGACGGTCCCCGAGGCGCGCCCGAACGGCAACGAGATCGCCCACGCCGTGGCGAACGGCGGCTCGCTCGTCGTGTACCTCACGGGGCGGCCGTACTTTCTCCATCCGCTGACGCGCACGTGGCTCACGAGCCACGGTTTTCCCGACGGCATGCTGCGCACGACCGAGTCGCTCTCGGCGTGCGCGCCCACCCCCGAGGGCGTCGGCGCCTACAAAGAGGCGGCGCTCGCCGAGCTCAAGGCGGCCGGCGCCGAAGTTCGCCTCGCCTACGGCAACGCCCTCACCGACATCTGCGCCTACGCAAAGTCAGGCATCGATCCGCGGCGCACGTTCATCATCGGCCCTCACGCCGGCAACGGCTGCGACGGCTTTGCCCCTGCCCAAGCGCTCCTCGGCTACCGCGACCACGTCGGTCGCGTGCCTGACTTGATGAAGTGAGCTGCCGGCCCCGACCGTTCACCAGATCACGTGTACCGGGTACCGCGCGATGTGGGGGTCGGGCGTGACGATGGCGAGCGCCCCCGCGAGCGCCTGGCACACGAGCATGCGATCGAACGGGTCGCGGTGTACGGGGGGCAAGCGGTGCAGGTGGAGCGTCGCGGGCTCATCGATCGCAAGTTGAGCGACGCCGTGCCGCGCCCGCTCTTCGGGGACATAGCGCTCGGGCGGGCGGTCGAGGGTGAGCTTTCCCAGCTCGTACTTGAATGCGATCTCCCAGCACGAGGCCGCGCTGAGCAAGACCTCGTGCTCCGGCTCGACGAGCATCGACGCCGCGGCCGGCGACAGCCGATCGGGGTCGGCGACCATCCACAGGAACGTGCAGGTATCGACCAGGAGCCTCACGCCGACTGCCCGTCGAACGCGGCTGCCAGCTCGGCCGGCAGGACGTCGAAGTCGGCTGCCATGGTGCAGGTGCCGCGGCCCAGGCCCAGCTTGCGGCGCTTGCGGGGTGGGCGCCCGATCGGCCGGAGCTCTGCGATCGGCACGTTTCGGCGGCAGAGCACGAGGGTCTCGCCCGCCTCTACCCGCTCGAGGTAGCGCGAAAGATTCGTCTTCGCGTCCTGGATGTTCACCTTGATCACCCATCCAGTCTAGTACCTGGTCAGGTAGCTGACCAGGTGTCGACGCGGGCAGCGCCGCCCGTCGAGCTTCGCTTCGCGCTCGCTCATCGGGGCGGGTGGAGCCGTCGCGGCATGCGTGTAGCATCGCAGCCATGCACGAGCGACATCCGTGGGCGCCCCTTCTCTTCGTCGTTCTCATGGCTTGCGGCTCGTCGCAGGCGACGCCGGCCGGCGGCGCAGAGGCTGCGTCGGGTGACGC